>JAIXPV010000668.1 GCA_027486105.1 Runella sp.
CGACGGGGATGATGATTTTGTGATTGGGAACATGGGCCTTAATACCCAGTATCACGTTACATCGGGCGACCAGCTAAAATTGTACTTTAACGATTTTTCGGGAAATGTTGCAATGTTGCCGTTGGTAGCGATAAAAGAGAACGGAAAAGAATACCCTTATGCGGGTCGTGATGAATTGTTGGACCAAATTCCCGCGCTGAAAAAGAAATATTCTAGTTATGTAACTTACGCCAATGCAACCTTGCCCGAAATGTTGGGCGATGATTTGCTTAAGTCGGCGCGCCAATCAGACGCGCAGGAATTACGTACTGGTATCCTCTGGAATGAGCAGGGCCAATTCGTGTTCAAACCTTTGCCAATTGAAGCCCAATACGCTCCTGTGTACGCCATTGAGGTAGCAGACATCAACAAAGATGGTAAGCTAGATGTAATTTTGGGGGGTAATTTGGATCGGACTCGCGTTCGTTTGGGGAAAATTGACGCCAGTAAAGGACAGGTATTGCTAAACACAGGCAACCACGGTTTTCGGTATGCAAGTCCGGAAAAATCAGGTTTAAATATTGAAGGGGAGGTTCGTTCTATACGGGCCGTGGGTCCCTATTTATTATTCGGAATTAACCGCCAGTCAGTTCAAACGTATAGGTTGCCTTAAACCAGTAAAATTTAGGATTTTTGCCCAGATTCTTGTATCTTTACGCGTTAAAAAATTGAAATATTTACAGTGGGAGCACCCTATTCGTTACTAATTCCAAAATATGGCAAACGAAACGATTGAAATTCCGGAACAAGTAGACAAAAGTAATTATTCAGCCGAAAACATTCAAGTTCTTGAGGGTCTGGAGGCGGTGCGGAAGCGTCCCGCAATGTACATTGGTGACATCGGCGTAAAAGGCCTTCACCATCTAATTTGGGAGGTTGTTGACAACTCCATAGACGAAGCCTTGGCGGGGTATTGTGATCGGATTGAGGTAGTAATTAATACCGACAATTCCGTAACGGTGAAGGACAACGGGCGGGGAATCCCGACGGGAATGCATACCAAGGAGAAAAAGTCGGCCCTTGAGGTAGTGATGACTGTACTTCACGCGGGGGGGAAATTTGACAAAGATACCTACAAAGTTTCTGGTGGATTGCACGGAGTAGGGGTATCTTGCGTTAATGCCCTTTCAAAATACCTGCGTGTTGAAGTACATCGTGAGGGAAAAATATTTGAGCAAGAGTATAGCATTGGAAAACCACTATATCCTGTTCGTGCCATTGGCTCAGCTGATGACACTGGGACCTTTGTTCACTTCCTTCCTGATGACAGCATTTTTACGGCATCTGAATACAAATATGAAACTGTTGCCAACCGCATTCGCGAGCTTTCATTCCTGAACAAAGGAATCACACTGACACTCACCGACTTGAGAGACCTCGACGAAAACGGCCAGCCTCGTTACGAAGAGTTTCATTCACAGGGTGGTTTGGTTGAGTTCGTAACTTATCTAGATAATACCCGTGATCATCTCATACCGACCCCCATTTACATGGAGAATGAAAAAGGGGTGGTACCAGTAGAGGTAGCGATGATTTATAACACGTCGTATTCCGAAAACGTGGTTTCTTACGTCAACAACATCAACACCATCGAAGGCGGTACCCATGTATCGGGCTTCAGGATGGCGCTGACAAGGACGCTGAAAAACTACGCCGAAAAGTCGGGGATATTGGCCAAAGAAAAAATTGAAATCAGTGGCGATGACTTCCGCGAAGGTCTTACGGCGGTTATTTCGGTGAAAGTACAGGAGCCGCAGTTTGAAGGCCAAACCAAAACCAAGTTGGGTAACTCCGACGTGGCAGGGGCAGTAAGCCAGGTAGTAAGCGAAATGCTCGACAACTTCTTACAAGAAAACCCCAAAGAGGCGCGTACCATCGTTGATAAAGTAATCCTCGCCGCCAAAGCCCGTATTGCCGCCCGCAAAGCCCGTGAAATGGTGCAACGCAAAACGGTATTGGGAGGCACTGGTTTACCGGGGAAATTGGCTGACTGCTCCGAAACTGACCCCGCGGGCTGCGAATTGTACCTCGTGGAGGGAGACTCGGCAGGAGGCTCCGCCAAACAAGGCCGTAACCGTGCGTTTCAGGCCATCTTACCGCTTCGTGGTAAAATCCTGAATGTAGAAAAAGCACAGGAATACAAGATATACGAAAACGACGAAATCAAAAACATGATTACCGCCTTGGGAGTTGTGTTTGGAAAAGATGGCGACGAACGGGCCCTCAATATGGACAAGCTCCGTTACCACAAAGTTATCATCATGACCGATGCTGACGTCGACGGAAGCCACATTCGTACCTTGATTTTGACGTTCTTCTTCCGGTACATGAAAGACCTCATTGATAGCGGGTACGTGTACATTGCACAGCCGCCTTTGTACTTGGTGAAAAAGGGCAAAGAAGAGCGTTACTGCTGGACTGAAACCCAACGCGAACAAGCCGTGATGGAAATTGGCGGAGGCAAAGAAGACAGCGTTTACATTCAGCGATATAAAGGTTTGGGAGAAATGAACCCTGAACAACTTTGGGAAACAACCATGGACCCTACGCGCCGCAGTTTGAAGCAGGTGAGCATTGATTCGGCGGCCGAAGCAGACCACCTGTTCTCGATGCTGATGGGCGACGAGGTAGCCCCCCGTCGTGAATTTATTGAACGTAATGCTAAATATGCAAGAGTGGACGTCTAATTGTTAGTATTAACAAACCGTTAAATTGAGCCACTCTGCCCCAAGGACGAGTGGCTCAATTGTTTTATAAAGTACCTTTGACGTTATTTTCTTAGATGACCAATGCGAGAAATGAAAAAAGAGCATTTTTTGTAGAAAACGCTCTTTCTGAACAATAATCACCGCGTTTACGCATTTGAATTAATATATATTCCATTGGTTATTTTAGTTAATAGATTGTCTTAAATTCCGAATACCCTATGCCTAGTTCTCAACATTCTAACGATAATCGCAAAAGTGGGTTTTCTTCTTTGTTCTCTTTTATACGCGACCGTAAAGAGGTGAAAGAAGGGGAGGCCCCTTACGACGGAGACCGCTTTGCCCGCTCGGCCGAACGCCTTAGCCAGACCATTGAGCAAAGTAATTTCATCAGCCGTGACCTTAGCTGGCTACAATTCAATTATCGCGTCTTGGACCAAGCGCGGAGTGCCCGCCGGACGGTATTTGAACGGATGAAATTTCTGGCAATTTCAGATTCAAACCTGGATGAGTTTTTTACCATTAGGGTGGGGAGTTTGTATAATTATCTTGACTATGGAAAAGAACGAGTGGACTATTCAGGATTACGGGAAATTCCGTTTCGGAAAGCACTGTTTTCCGCCATTCACAAGTTTACGCAGGAACAGGACGAGGTTTTTGAAAATGATTTATTGCCCCTTTTTGAAGAACAAAAATTAAAAATAGGTCGCTGGGATGATTTGGAAATACCTGAGCAAGAAGAAGTTGGGAAGTACTTTGACCGTACTATTTATCCCATGCTTACGCCCATGTTGTTTGATTATACGCATACTTTCCCGATTCTGTTGGCCAAAACCCTGATTTTTGCCGTCGTAACTCGGGCCACCGAATCGGTGAAGGAAGATGAAGAAAATCGTAAAATTTCGTTTGTTCAGATACCAGCCAATTTAAAACGTTTGTATACGATTGAACGAAAAAACGGGGAAACGGTATTTATTCCCATTGAAGAAATCATGCGGCATGAGTTGCGGAAACTGTACCGCAATGTCGAGATTTTGGACATGCATTTGTTTAGAATCGTGCGAAACGGTGATTTTTCCATTGATGACAACGACGACGTTGAAACCGACTTTTTGGATGAAGTAAAACAAAAGCTCAAAACGCGTCGGTTGGGGCGAGTAGTACGTATGGAAGTAGAGCCAAATATCTCCGAATGGCTGCTCAATTTACTTAAAAAGCGCTGGGAAATAGACGATTATAACGTCTTTACCTGTCGACATCTCTTGGACTTGACTTGTTTGTGGCAGATAATCAAACACCCAGAGTTTGCAGAGTTGGTGCCTACCCCGCCCGCACCCGTACCGCCTTTGGGCGTAACCCGCGAGGAGATGGAAGATATTTTTGAAACCATCAAAGAAGGAGATATCCTGCTGCATCACCCTTACAATAACTTTGAGCCCGTACTTGAGCTTTTGGAAGAAGCCGCAGATGACCCCAAAGTGTTGGCCATTAAGTTGACCATTTATCGTTTGGCCAAAAAATCACGAATCACAGAAGCTTTGCTGAAAGCCGCCGAAAACGGTAAGCACGTCTCCGTGCTTTTTGAGGTAAAAGCCCGCTTTGACGAAGAAAATAACATGCGAGAGGCCCAACGCCTGCAAAAAGCAGGGTGCTTTGTTATTTACGGAATCAGTCGTTTCAAAACCCATACTAAACTGCTCCAAATCGTACGGGCTGAAGAACAGGGCGTTATTAGTTATTCGCACTTGGCTAGTGGAAATTACAACGAAGAAACCGCCAAGCTATATACGGATATTGGACTTTTGACCTGCGATGAAGTCTACAACCGAGACATTACCGAGTTTTTTAATGTCATCACGGGACATTCATTACCCAACGATTACCAATATTTACTCACGGCTCCGCGCGACATGCGTAAGCAAATCATCAAGTTGATTCAGCAAGAAGCTACCAATGCCGCCAATGGTTTAGCGAGTGGTATCTGCATCAAAATCAATTCGTTGGAAGATAAAACAACCATCGAGGAACTCTACAACGCTTCCCAGGCAGGGGTTCCTATTCGGCTAATTGTAAGGGGGATTTGCTGCCTTCGTCCGGGGCGGCAAGGATTAAGTGAAAACATTACAGTGCGTTCTATTGTGGGGGATTTTCTGGAACATACCCGGATTTTTTATTTCCACAATAACGGAAATCCAAAGATATACGGAGGCAGTGCCGACGTAATGGTACGCTCTTTTGACCGCCGGATTGAATCCATGTTTGCCTTTGTTAATCCCCGCGTGAAACAGCAGGCTATCAATATTTTGGACTACAATCTCCGCGACAATGTAAACTCGTACGAGCTCTTAGAGGATGGGCATTACGTAAAATGCGCAGAAAAAGGAGACGAAGAATCATTTGATATTCACAAAAAATTCTTTCATGTAACGTTGGAAGAAGTAATGAAAGCGAAGCTTTTTGCCGAAGCCAAGCCCGAACCCGTCGAAAGTTCGGTGGTAGAGCCTACCATAACCCTTTCTGAATCAGAAGTATGAGAATCGTTTTAGTTACCTTATTTTTTGCCTTATTTGGAAGTTGTTTTTTGCCACCCACGCAAGCCCAAACCGACAAGAAAAAAGCGGTCTTTGTCATTGTCGACGGAATTGCAGCGGATGTGATTGAAAAGTTGAATTTGCCTAATCTGACGGCAATTGCCAAAACGGGAGGCTATACACGTGCTTATGTGGGCGGTAAAAAAAATACCTATACCCAAACCCCCACCATCTCAGCAGTAGGGTACAACAGCCTCCTGACGGGAACTTGGGTAAACAAACACAACGTGTGGGATAATAATATCAAAGATCCTAATTATCATTATTGGACCATTTTTCGGTTTTTTAAAGCGCAGTATCCACACAAAAAAACAGCCGTTTTTTCAACTTGGCTCGATAATCGTACAAAACTGGTTGGTGAAGGATTGCCACAAACCAACCAACTGCAATTAGATTATTTCTTTGACGGATTTGAATTGGATACGCTACACTTTCCGCACGATAAAGAAGCCGAATACATCCATCAAATTGACGAAAAAGTGGTTGACGAAGCCGCCCGCTACCTCCAAAACGAAGCCCCTGACCTTTCGTGGGTTTACTTGGAATATACCGACGACATGGGGCATAAGTTTGGTGACAGCGACCGTTTTACCAACGCTGTTCGTCTGATGGACAACCAAATGGGTCGTTTGTGGAAAGCTATTCAGTACCGTGAGCAGAAATTTGGGGAAGAATGGCAACTGTTTATCACCACCGACCACGGACGTGACGCCGCAAGCGGCAAAAACCACGGAGGGCAGTCGGATCGGGAGCGGAGTACTTGGATTGTGACCAACGCCAAAAACCTTAATACGTATTTTCAGGGAAAAACGGGAGCCGAAACGCAGCCTGCTGTGGTGGATATTATGCCTTCTATAGCCCGTCATTTGGGCGTTTCGATTCCTAAAATACAGGCATTTGAAGTGGACGGTACACCTCTTATAGGCAGACTGTCGCTCGTAAATTCAACCTTGAAAAAAGAAGGAAATCAGTTGGAATTGACGTGGAAAACGGTAGAAAAGGAAGGAACCGTAAAAATATGGTTAACCACCACTAATGAATTTGAGCAAGGTAAAAAAGACCACTATTTGCTCATGGACGAAGTACCCGTCACCAACGAAAAAGCCGTGATAGACCTTACAAAAATTCCTTCAAAGTTTTACAAGATTGTTTTGGAAGCAAAATATAATGTTCAAAATAAGTGGTTGGTAGAATAAAGATACCATTCCAACCTTTGGCTTGATGTCAGCGTCATAGTTTTGGCAGCTTTTCTTTGGCTGTCTGTACTATTATAAGCAGAATGCGTTGACACAATGAAAAAAATGATTTTGTTTGGATTGGTGGCTTTGATTGGTATTCGTTGTCAATCCACTTCAGATACCGTACTGGCCCCAGAGGCAGCGGGATGTATTTCCGATCAGCCAATTTTAACTGGGAAATGGACGATGATAGAGTTTCGTTATTTTGGGGGATGTTGTCCAGTTATTTCCGACTCTTCATGGAAAAAAGCCCCCGAAAATTCTTATTTATTGGAATTTACGGGCGAGGGTCACCTCAAAGTGACAAATAATCTCTCGGGAACCAACGGCGTAGCTCCAGCACTTCCCGCTCGCTTAATGACAGATTTTAAGTTTGATGGAAAACAGATTTCGTTGGGGGAGCAAATTCTGGGCGGAGTGGCTTGGGAAAAGAAAACGCGGGTGGTAAAATTAACCACTAAAGAATTGATACTGGGGATTATCGTGGGCAAAGAAGGTGAAACCAATGAGCGAAAGTTTGTGAGAATTTGCCAATAAAAAAACGATTGTATGTGCATTGATGTTGGTTATAATAAACAGCAGGTTAGAACAACGATTGCAAAACAAGTAAAACCTGAATATAAGGTGCTTCCTTAGGTTGTAGAAGGTTTTCTACAACTATTTAGCAAGATTTTTAGGGTATTTTGCTTTACAGTTTGTAGTTTTATGCCTGTAAATTAACTCATCAATTTCATATACTATGGCATTATTTGATTTAGATATGATGCAAAGCCTCTATGCTAAGCTCGGCGAACGAGTAGAGGCTGCTCGTAAAGTGGTAGGCCGTCCGCTTACGTA
This sequence comes from Runella sp., assembly GCA_027486105.1. GTDB lineage: Bacteria > Bacteroidota > Bacteroidia > Cytophagales > Spirosomataceae > Runella. Next base: position 7,411 of record JAIXPV010000668.1, read on the forward strand.
TACAGAAAAAATTCTGTATGCTCACCTTACGCAAGGAGACGCAACCACCGTTTATGAGCGTGGAAAATCATACGTTGATTTTGGCCCCGACCGCGTAGCTATGCAAGATGCAACGGCTCAAATGGCGTTGTTGCAGTTTATGCAGGCGGGTCGCCCTAAAGTAGCAGTTCCTTCAACCGTACACTGCGACCACTTAATTACGGCCCAGATAGGCTCCTCAGAAGATTTGAGTAAAGCAGTGGTGGAAAATCAGGAAGTATACGATTTTCTTTCTTCTGTTTCCAATAAATACGGCATTGGCTTCTGGAAACCCGGAGCGGGTATCATTCACCAAGTGGTGCTTGAAAACTACGCTTTTCCAGGTGGTATGATGATCGGAACTGACTCTCACACCGTAAACGCGGGTGGATTAGGGATGATTGCCATCGGAGTGGGTGGTGCAGATGCCTGCGACGTAATGGCAGGTTTGCCTTGGGAGCTTAAATTCCCTAAATTAATTGGTGTAAAACTAACGGGTAAATCGAGTGGCTGGACTTCTTCTAAAGACGTATTCATGAATGTAGCGGGTATTCTGACCGTAAAAGGCGGAACGGGTGCTATCGTGGAATATTTTGGTGAAGGTGCCACGTCGATGTCATGTACTGGTAAAGGAACGATTTGTAACATGGGCGCCGAAATCGGAGCTACGACTTCAACCTTTGCGTACGATGAGTCGATGGAGCGCTACTTGCGTTCAACGGGCCGTGATGCCGTAGCCGACATTGCCAATACCGTGAAAGAACACCTTACGGCTGATGCTGGAGTGTACGATGAACCCGAAAAATATTTTGACCAAGTTATTGAAATCAACCTTAGCGAACTGGAGCCGCATTTGAACGGACCCTTTACGCCTGACTTGGCAACGCCGATTTCAAAAATGAAAGAAGCGGCTTTGGCCAACGGTTGGCCAACCAAAATAGAAGTAGGTTTGATTGGTTCATGCACCAACTCTTCTTACGAAGACATTGCTCGTTCGGCTTCTTTGGCGCGTCAAGTGGCGGCCAAACATCTTAAAACCAAAGCTGAATTTACCATTACACCAGGCTCAGAGCAAGTGCGCTACACGGTAGAAAGGGATGGCTTCTTGGCTACTTTTGACGAAATTGGCGGTAAGGTATTTGCCAATGCCTGCGGTCCTTGCATCGGGATGTGGGCGCGGGTAGGTGCTGAAAAACAAGAGCGCAACACCATTGTTCACTCGTTCAACCGTAACTTCGCCAAGCGGGCCGACGGAAACCCAAATACCCTTGCATTTGTAGGCTCGCCTGAATTGGTTACTGCCTTGGCCATTGCGGGTGATTTGACGTTTAACCCCTTGACGGATACCCTCATCAACGAATTGGGTGAAGAAGTAAGACTCGACGACCCCAGCGGAGACGAACTGCCACCCCGTGGTTTTGACGTAGAAGATGCTGGCTACCAAGCCCCCGCCGAAGATGGTAGCGGTATTTCAGTAGCAGTTTCGCCGACGTCGAATCGTCTTCAATTGCTAGACCCGTTTGCAGCTTGGGAAGGTACTGACCTCAAAGGCTTGAAAGTGTTGATTAAAGCCAAAGGAAAGTGTACCACCGACCACATTTCAATGGCTGGTCCGTGGTTGAAGTACCGCGGTCACTTAGATAATATTTCCAATAACCTCCTGATTGGTGCCGTAAACTTCTTTAACGAGAAAACAGATAACGTTAAAAACCAATTGACGGGTGAATATGGTCCTGTACCAGCTACCCAGCGTGCTTACAAAGCAGCGGGTATTGGTTCGATTGTAGTTGGTGATGAAAACTATGGTGAAGGCTCCTCACGTGAGCACGCGGCCATGGAGCCTCGTCACTTGGGAGTACGTGCTGTACTGGTAAAATCGTTTGCCCGTATCCACGAAACCAACCTGAAAAAACAAGGAATGTTGGCCTTAACATTTGCGGATAAGGCTGATTACGATAAAATTCAGGAAGACGACAGCGTTGATATTATTGGATTGACAGAATTTGCTCCAGGAAAATCGTTGACGTTGGTATTCAACCACGCCGATGGTACGAAAGATGAAGTATTAGTCAATCATACTTACAACGACCAACAAATTGAGTGGTTTAAGGCAGGTGCGGCGTTGAATATCATTCGCGCACAAGTAGCTGGTAACTAATCTATTACTGGAAATAAGTAATAGCATAAGCGGGGCAAATGCCCCGCTTATTTTTTGTCTGTTGATAAAATCACAAAATAAAAAAAGCTGCCTCTCGGCAGCTTTTTTGTGAAAAGTATTTTTTGAAATGTTATTGGCGGGCTGCCTTCCAAGCCACAAAGTCAGACATGTTTACCTGACCGCGAATTTCACCTCCTCTATTTGCAGCAGTGTGAAGATTTGCATAAAATAGGCCTGAGAAAAGCAGATTTTCTTGTTGTTGGTTTAATCCCTCCCATCTTCCAGAAATAGGAGATGTTCCTACTCCACTAAACGTATGGATAACACCGCCATTTTCCCAACTGTTTCCGCTATGGAAGTGGCCAGCAGTCGGTGTTAGGCCAGAATACGTAATGGTATAAGTAAGGGTTTTGGTTTCTTTGTTGTAAATCCCTTCCATCCTTCCTGTAGCACTGGTTGTAACTGGAGGAACCTCATTAGCACCGGTCAGCGTCGCTTCAAATTTAACTTCAGGATTTGTGTGTGGACCTTCGTCTTTACAGCCAACCATAACGCCTACCGTGAACAGGGCGAAAAAAACGGGTAAAGCTTGCGTCAATCTCTTCATGGAATTTGCTGATTTGTTTGTTTAGTTGCAATAATATAGGTTTATCTCAGAATATACAAAAATTTGTGCATAAAAATCCTTCAACGTACCCGCCAAACGTCTAATTTTCGAACGTAAAGTGGCTGTTGGTCCCACCAAATGCGGAGCCACTCGTCAGCTTCTCCGATGACCGTTACTTTGTTCCCCCTCGTAATCGACATTGTGACTGGAGCCGCCGAAGAGGGGGCATCTCGCAAGTAGGTGTGACTTTTGTTGATGATGGCAATCTGATAAGAATCAGGTAGATTCAGCAGTAAAAGAAGGGCAATCAGATAGGCAATCACCACATACTTATGACGGCTTCGGATGGATTCTCCCCTGACTCTCTTTTGGTTTAATGCCCAAAATGCGTAAATGGCTACAATCAACAAAAATAAATTGAAATAGAGAGAGTATTTGCGAAAGAACAGAAAAACAAAACTGAAATCATCCACTTCATAACCCGCTAGGTTATGATTGGCCGCAATTTCATTGATTTTGTTTAATATATTTTGACGGGGTTGTTTATTATAAATCATGCTTAGATAATAAAGCGCCCGCGCATAGTCGTTTTGCTTTTCGCTAATAAAAGCCAATTTATAATAAATCGGAATGGGAATAGTGGTCGTGTTGATGACCTGCGAAAGGTGTTTTTCGTACAGCACTTTTGCTTCTGCCTGCCGACCGCTTAAAAATAACGAATCAGCCTGCAATAGGTTTACGTCCTGCGCTTGTGCCCACAGCGTGATGATGAGTAAACACATCAATTTCCAACAAATCGATAACCATTTTTTGTTCTTCAATTGTTTTTTGTTGGTTGGTTCATTCCTCATTTTCTACGCCATTCTTCCCGTTCTTTCCTTTTAGTTATTCAATTTTACAAACCCACCGTCAATTAAATAATCACAGCCTGTAATGAAACCCGCTTCGTCAGAACACAGGTAAAGGGCCAACGCGGCAATTTCTTTTGGTTTTGCCATTCGCCCGATGGGTTGTGTTTTAGAAAGTTTCTCAAACATTTCCTCTTCCTGACCCGGGTAGTTTTTGGCAATAAAGCCATCTACAAAAGGCGTATGTACGCGAGCGGGCGAAAGGCAATTACAACGAATGTTGTTGTGTAAATAATCTTTAGCCACCGAGAGTGTCATGGCAATGACGGCACCCTTACCAGTCGAGTACGCAAAACGATCGGGAATCCCTACCGATGCTGCTACCGAGGCGGTATTCAAAATAACCCCTCCTCCTTTTGATAAGAAATGGGGGATAGTGGCAAAAAGACAATTGTACATGCCTTTTACATTGACGTTCATGATGCGGTCAAAGTCACTTTCGGTGGTGGTATGTGCTTTGCCGATGTGGGCAATTCCTGCGTTATTGACTAAAATATCAATGGGATGTTGCTGGGAAATGGCGTCAATTGTTGCAATAACATCTGCCTGTTTGGAGACATCCAGCCCGTGGGCTTGGGCCTTAAATCCTTCGTTTTGAAGTTCAGCAGCTACACTTTGCGCGAGCGTTTCGTTCAGTTCAAGTATATGGACGTATGCGCCTTGTTGGGCAAAGAGTTGACTGATTGCCAGTCCAATACCACTGGCACCGCCCGTAATGAGGGCTACTTTATCGGTAAGTGAAAACATGAGGTGTAAAATCTTTTTGCTGATAAAAGCGCTAAAGGGCGTAAAATTACCGCGATTTTATAAAATTGAACGTTTTTGACTCCCTAAATTTAAAAATGATAAACTTTTTAGGCCCATGAATCCAAACCGTGTTTACAATCGTATATGTACCAATCATTCAAAATCGTATCTTTAACCACTAAATAAGTTTCTTTTGAAGAAATAAGGCCAATTGGGTAGTATTGTTTTAAAAAAATTTCTAAAAAAGATGCGTAAGTATAGATTAGCATTGGCAAGCTGGTTGATTGTAGCCTTGGGAGGGTGTAAATTTTCAGAGATTACCCCAGCTATTGAAGAGGAGGTTACTGGATATAAAGAGTATTCTAATCAAGCCTACGGTGCTGACCCAGTTCAAAAATGCGACATATATACACCCGTGACAACAGGGGGGCGCCCTTCAGAAGTATTGATATTGTTGCACGGAGGCGCGTGGGGGTCGGGAGATAAGTCGTTTCTGATTCCTAGCGTAATGGGACTCAAAGGTCGAAACAAAAATTTAACCATCGTCAATGCCAATTACCGTCTTACGAGTACCAAAGGCATTCGGTTAGAGCAGCAAATGGCCGACATCCAACTGTTGGTGGAATATTTGCAAAAAAATGCCGATAAGTTTAACATTAAATCAGAAGGGTTTGTGATTGGCGGAGTTAGTGCGGGCGGGCATTTGGCCTTAAACTATGCATATTCCAACATTTCTGGGGTAAAACTCAAAGGAGTGGTGGGCATAGCTGCTCCCACTGATCTAACTTCCGAGCCGCTCCGGGAGGCGGGCCTCGAAATCCCTATTCAACAATTGATCGGAAAAACCTTCTCGGATTCACCAGAAGAATACCAAAAAGCAAGTCCTTTCTTTATCGTTAACCACAAGGCCCCACCCATAACGATGCTTTTTTACGGGGGCAAAGACCAAGTGGTTCCCAAAGAGCAAGGGGAAATTCTCTGCTTTAAACTCAACCTTCTGCGGCTAAAATACCGTTACTATTTTTATCCTGAAGAAACCCACGATTTTACAGCAGACTTGCTGATTGACAAGATATTGAGTATCTACTGAGTCCTTACTTAATGACGGTCATCGTTCCTTTGAAGGTTCGGTCGGTAAATTTTAGGCCGTAATAATATTGCCCCGTGGGCACTGCTTCGGCGCACCATTTGAATTTGCGGTCGGTAGAAGTAAAAATAAGTTTTCCCCAACGACTGTAAATATCAACCTGTAAAAACTGCGGTCCGCAGGTAGCCACCGAAAGACTTTCCAAAAAGAAACAGTCGTTTTTGCCATCGTTGTTAGGGGTAATCACGTTCGGAATGTTTTTATCAAGACTTTCAATGCTGGGCAAGGCACCAAACCGCAGCACTACCGCCACCGTATCGGTTTTTAAGGGGCCGCAACTGTTGTCTTCGGTAATGAAATTGACGGTTAATTCTTTGCCCGAGAGCTCGGTGTATTGGGCGCAGGTAGGCTCCCACTCAAAGCGAGAAGCCAATCTGGGGGCGCCCGTTTTATCATTAAACTTCATCCCGTATTGGGCAAGCGTAAA
>JAIXPV010000043.1 GCA_027486105.1 Runella sp.
AAAAAACTGCTGAAGGTGGATGGTATCTGCGCCTCAGGAAGATCAGGAGCTACAAACGCTGGATTGGGAAGGGCAATGTATTTTTTTAGCGTGGCCCCAAACAAAGCTCCCGAAATCAGAATGGCGGGAATGGCCACGATGATTCCGTAAAAAAGGGTCAAACCCATGTTCACATCAAACTGCTTAACGATGGCCAAAGGAGCGGGATGCGGCGGCAAATATCCCTGCGTTACGGAAAGGGAGGCCAACATGGGAAGGCCGATGTAAACGGCAGGTTGTTTGAATCGGTAGGCAAACGTAATGACCAACGGTGCCAGCAGCATAAAACCGACTGAATAAAACAAGGGTAAGCCCACAATAAAACCCGTGATCATGAACGCCCAACGCACATACCCCGGGCCGATAAACCTGACCATTTGATTGGAAATACGCTGAGCGGCACCGCTTTGAGCGACCAATTTGCCAAGCATTGCTCCCAATGCAATGATGGACGTAATGGACCCCAACGTACTCCCCATTCCCTGCTGTATGGCTTTAAGTAGGGCCTGAGGATGCATATTCAATGCCAGGCCAACCCCCAAAGAGACGGCAATAAAGCTCAAAAAGGTATGAACTTTAAAATAAGAAATTAATAATACCAGTACTGTAAGGCCACAAAGGGTGATAAGTAAGGGCATAAAAGAATGGTATTAAGGTGTTAAACCAAAAAATTCGGAAAATCTTCCACCCGCTCACAGCATATCTGCTCCATGACCTGCTGCAGCTGCACTTTGAGCATACTGATGGTATGATTGCCTCCTTCATTGCCTAGGGCACCCACTCCGTACATGAATGTACGTCCCATAAAGGCAAAATCAGCTCCGCTTGCCAGGGTACGGGCTACGTCGGGCCCCGAACGAACGCCACTGTCCATCATTATTTTGATTTTCCCCTTGTAGTTTTCCACAATCGGTATCAATGATTTTATCGCCGATTGAGCGGCGTCCAACTGGCGGCCTCCATGATTAGAGACAATGACCCCGTCCAGACCCAATTTGACTGCCAATTCGGTATCTTCCTCGCTTGCCACTCCTTTCAGTACAAGTTTTCCTTTCCATCGGTCTCTGATGGCAGCGATTTTTGCTTCATTGACCCGTCCCGAAAACGTTTGATTCATATAAGCACCCAGCGCTTTCATATTTAAGCCTTTGGGCATGTATTTTATCATGGTGGCAAAACCAGGCTGTCCATGATAAAGGGTATTCAGGGCCCAGGCTGGTCTACCGAAAATTTGCAAAAAATTGGTCAAGGACATTTTGGGAGGCATGGCCAGACCGTTACGAATGTCGCGGGGACGAAAGCCGAAACTCGGTACATCGCACAGTACACACAGCACCTTACATCCTGCGGCTTCGGCCCGATCAAGGATGTCGTCCCGTAAGGCATCTTCTTTGGGATGGTACAACTGAAACCAAAATTTCCCTTCGGTCAGTTCGCCGATACGCTCGATACTCGCGGTCGAAACAGTACTTAAAATAAAGGGGATATTGTGTTGTAAAGCCGCTTTTGCCAATATTTCTGGCGCATTGGGCCACACCAACCCTTGTAATCCAATGGGAGCTATCCCAAAAGGCGCATCGTAGACGTGTCCGAAAAGTTCCGTTTTAAGAGCGGACCCCGTATGTTTGGAAAGGTAATACGGTTTCAATTCCACATCTCTGAGCTCAGCCGTATTTTTGATCAGATTCACGTCCTCGTTGCAGCCTCCGTCTAAATATTCAAACGCAAAGCGGGGCACGCGTTTTTTGGCCTTACGTATCAAATCGTCAACAGATGGATAATCGGTATTATAGTGTAAGGGCATAGTTATGATTTCGTTAGAGATTGATGTCTATTTAAGCCAAAAAACAAAACTACAAAAAAGCACAACATCGACACAATGTAGCCTTTGTGTATATCATCACCCGCATATTCAATTGAACATACAGCGGTAAAATAAGGAAAGCCGACCCCGAAATCGAAGCAGCTTTCCCTGCAACTTAACCCACTTTATTAAACCAAACAATCTGTTCTAAACCTAACGATAATATATATACGTAATTTATACTCATGAAACTGTTCAATAATAGTTTAACTAAATCGCCGTCGATGGGATAATCGCAGCGCTTAATAAACCCTACTTCTTTCAAACACAAAAACAATACAAGTGCAGCCACTATTCACTAAAATGTCAGTGTGCTTAAATTTATTGAATGTGGTCAGCACCTCCCAATGATTGGTCACATCACAAACGTGGGCAAAGGCGTTGAAACATGGTCAGGTTATTTAGTTACCAGTTGTAGGGTCATTCAAATTGAGGAATCACGGTTCATCAGTCAAGGGCCGCCAAAGAAACAATCCCCAACAAAATTTGCTGGAGATTGATTGATCAATGGCTTCTATATATTTACATTGTTCATTTTTAAATGATTCTATTTACCTGCAAAGAAATGGGCTTTAGCTATGGAAGTATACCAATGAATTGGCAATATTTTCCAATATTTTAGCAAATCCTGTATGAATAGCACAAAAAGCTTGTACTGCTGTGTTTTTTTTACAATCAGAACCTTCATTATAAAGGTGGTTATCCTGGTGAGCGGTTCGGTAAAGGATTAATGTAGCCAGCAGCATTGGTCAGGGTCGAGTTTTGCTTCAATGGCTATTACATTCATGCGGGTCATAGAGGGTTTGGAGGACTGAGGGATGAGGTATATTTTCACCAATCTTTCAGCTTTTTATTCTAATGAACTTTTTGTATTAAATTTTGATTTGACGGCAGTCGAAAGGCGCCATAAAACAGTTATCATCTTTTCCTTTATTGATGTGTTCAATGGACACATACAGATTCATAAAGAATCCTCCTCCTACCGCTAAGACATGGATTTTCATAAGTATGCCGTGTATTCAGGTTTAGTAAAGAACACTGTATCTTTTTTTTAACAGATTCATCATGAATACGTTGATTTCCCACTGGTTTCCCACCGGCTGTTTGGTATAGGGCAACACAGGCATATAGGTGGCTGGACCGAATTCGGTAGTCATTGTCAATGGGGTATTATTTTTTTGATGGATTTCCATTACTTTATCCCACCATTTCAAATGGGTGTCAAGGGTATCTTTCCATTCGGGGGCTCTTGGGTCATTTACCTGAGGTCCTTCAGGATGGCCAATCCGAGTGTGAATGTGATCGGTACGGGTAATGGCAAGTTCAACGGCTTCCTGCTGATCGGCCAGTAACGATTCGTGGACATTGCACCAATGTGAAATATCAAGGCAAATCCGTAAATCAGGGATTTCAGTGAAGTATTTTTGGGATATGTGTGCGGCAAAAAGACTCTTGCCTCGATGCGTTTCATGTATAATTTTGATACCTGTCTCTTTTGAAATGCGGCTTGCCAGATCAAACAATCGCTTATTTTGCTCGAAACTGAAGTAATCCTTTCCCGTTTGACAGTTAATGAAAACGGGTTTGGCGGCCATTAGGTTTCGTAGGTATTTTTCATAGTTTTGGGCGTGCTCGTCCAATTGACGCTCAAAGGATTGGAAATATTGCCCGATGAATTCGAGGTTGTATTTATTGAACGTATCCAGAATTTCCTGTTTTTCTTTTTCATCAAAAGGCAAGGCCATTTCTACGCCATTGTAACCTGCCTCTTTGACATTTTTGCAAAACGTATCAAACGGCAGCGTGTTTCCCCAGGAAGGAGCGTAAAACTTAATGTTCATGCTATTTTTGTTGTTGAGTAATTATTCACTTTTTGATTGAAAAGTCAGTAAAGACACACTTCGTGCCGAAGATTTCATTTAGGTTCTACGTTTCATCATTCAGGAGGTTATGTATGGCAAAAGCAGTTAAAACATGAGTCATCTCTAAGCATGAGGTGGTCTGCGGGCCACCTGATTTTGATACACTTCTACTATTTTTTACCTAACTAAAATCAACTTGATAACTTCGTCCTTACAAGGTGTATTCTCTCTTCATTTCCCGCTTGCAGCACATTTTTTTATAAAAAGTATCCACTAAACTAATACCATTTGTTGTCTAAAAAAGCATTTTTTACCCCTAATGGGGCAAAAAACAGCTCATATAATGGCTGAATACGCAATTGCAAGCCCACTGAAAATATCTATTTTACCAAAAATTCGGCATTATCGGTAATACCTACCGCCTCCTCTTTCAACAGATCCCCTGAGAATGGATCAATCGGTGTATAGCTACTTGTGTGTACATCCTTGTAAGGTTTGTTACTTGCCAGATTATAGGCAGTAATAATTGACCAACGAGGGTTCTCGGATAGGTTGGCCGCCGAAGCATGTAGGGTATTGCAATGAAAAAAGGCCGTATCGCCCGCTTCCATTTCCAAATAGTCCAGCGGCATGATTTTAAGAGCCTCGTTTACTTTTTCCATGTCTGCCCCTACCTGTTCTCCCGCAAAGCCATGCTCAACCCGCCCCATTTTATGCGATCCACGAATCATCTGCAAACATCCGTTTTCTTTGGTTGCAGGGGTGAGAGCCGTCAAAACACTGAGCATATCAGGGAATAAAAACCCGTTATTTTTATACCAATAGCCATAGTCCTGATGCCACTCCCATGCACCGCCAGTTTTAGGTTCTTTCTGCATCAGTTTTGAATGATAATGGGCAGCTCTGCCGCCCAAAATCCGTTCAACACCGTTGACTATACGCTCCGAACGGGCAAACTTACTGTACAGGCTGTCATCCAATGAATACCAAAGGGCCAGTTTTGTTTTCAATCCGGATGCATCGGTACGATCATAGCTTTTTTTACGCAGGACATCATCCCTTACAGCAATTCGGTAGAGTAACTCTACCTCTTCCTGTGTGAAAAAATTACGCACCACAACGTAGCCGTCGCGGTGATAGGTTTCGAGGTGTTCTTTCGTGAATTCCATGAATGGATCAGTTTTTATGATTTTACTGTATCAAGCTCTCCGACGGCATACGAAAACTGAAATGCCGTGACAATATAGCCGTATTCTATTTCCGACCAACCGATTTCGGCCTGCAGCTTCGGGGCTAAAATGGACAATACCTGCCGATCGATATAGTTGATGGTAGTGGCAAAAAAAAGAAGGCCGCATATCCACCATCGTCGTGACTTTGGCGGCTGAAAGGAAAGCGATTCGGGCTGAATTTTCATTGCTCCTTTGCCAAACGCGATGTATACCCTCTCCAAACATTGATCGTATTTTGGACAAGCTGCGGTTTATCCCCGTTAATATTATAACACTGCACTCCAATGGGTCCGTTAAATTTAAGGTCTTTGACAGCGTATCTAATCAGGCCGTAGGTATCAAAACTGCCCGTTCCGAGGGGTAAAATATAATCATCCCATATCGTTTTCTGCTGCGTTATGACATCATTGGCCCCACAAACAGTCATCATTTTCAGGTACGGTTTGAGTTGTTTCAGGTGGGGTTTGAGTTGGGTACGTTCTTCGGTGGAAGTGGTGGCCAGCCAATGACAGAGATTAAATGTCAGCCCCACATTTTTACGGTTAATCTGTCTGATCAAGGT
>JAIXPV010000392.1 GCA_027486105.1 Runella sp.
CCTGTTGTGTTGGATAAAAGAGCCCCTATTCCAATGGCTGTGTTGGCACTACCTGTTATATTATTTCTAAGAGCAGAGGCCCCCAAAGCCAGATTAAATGTGTCAGCGGAGGAATTGCTCTTTCCCCGCAATCCTTTAGGCGTTATGAGGATTGATCCATCTGTACCTGATTGAGTAAAAATCTGCCCATAAGAAACCTCAGCAATAAGCAAGCATAAAAGTAAAACCTTCTTCATAGAATGTGATTAACGTTAGTAATTAACCCTAAAAGTACATTACCAACACTTTCCCACCTACCACTTGATAACTATTTTAAGTAATCAACAAATAATTACCAAGCGGTAGGCACTTAAAAACAGCCCTTTTGAGGCTGTTTTGTTATAGAAAATTAATACCGTATTGCTGATTATTGAAAACTAAGCCGAATAAACTGAATTAATCCTTGCTTCTACGATTTCGGGGGTGTACTGTTTAGACTTCAAATACAACCTAATTGACTGAAGGCTAAACCGAACACTCCTACCCCTGTTTTCAGTGGCAATTTCTCCTTTTTTGCAAAGTCGCCAAATCGTTGTTCTCGAACAATCTAAAATTACTTCTGCAACCTCATAGGATACCCATTCCACCGACACTTTGGCATCGTTCATCTGTAAGACAATTTTTTTCAACGACTCAAAATCATTTCTCAGTTTTTTAAATTCTTCCATGCTCGGGACTTCCATATTGGTTAGGGGTTAAGGTTTGATTATATTTTGTTTCCACACTTTTAATAATGCAATCATTGATTGTGCCGTCAAGCTCTCCTAAATTCATTAACAGGGTCATTAGATGAATTGCCATATTTTGGCGCTGGGTTTGAGTCTCTGCATCCAAAGAATGAAAGTCATTGGATGCAAATAACCCTTTAAATGCACTCGACAATAGATCACTGTACTCTTGCGTATCCCCAACCATAAACAAAACTTGACCATGTAGATACGCCTGGTATGCTATTTCAAAATGTTGGTTTGGACTGAGCATTGAAACCAATGTAATAGGATTCCACTCAAAGAGAGAATCATTTGATACCCCCGGCATCAAAGATTGATTTTGTACTTTTTTCAAGGGTTTAGAATTTTAATTACTGTGTATACCTACCTACGTGATAAGCCAAAACAAAAGCGGCGCCATAGCACAACCGTTGCTCAACCCGGAATAGGGCAATGGTGTCTAAACCATTACGGAATACCATGACACCGCTCATGCAGTATCTATTTCTAAACAAAAAGTATGGCAATAAAAAAACCTCGACACTTTGTCAAAGGTAGCTTTCGCCGCTATTCCGATAATTGAGCATTGCAAATGTGTAGGTCGAAAATTACATTCCCAAACAATCTAAAAAAATAATTTTTTCATTAATAATAATATTTAAAATATTAACAATCAACACATTAACATTAATAATATTATTAATGTTTTAATACAATTTTACATAAAAAGAGGCTACCGAATAGATAGCCCCCTCTTCAATTCATGATGATAATTATTGTATTGATTTAAGTTTCCCGCTACCTATCTATTGTAGATATTCTCATAATACGTAACGTGTTGCTCATTGCGGCCGACTTCTGCCACCGTGATTTGATTGGCATCGACATGGATATTGAGTTCTGGTTTAGCTTCAATAGCTTCAACCAGTTTCTTTACCTCACGCTCCAAACCAGTCAGGTCAACATTTTTGTAAGAAGCATTACCAGCGTCATGATTCAACATCGCAAACTCAGGAATGCGTATATCACCAAACTTTGCCTTTAATTCGGCCAATGGGTTCATGGTGCCAAACTTCGCCCGTAGTTCCTCCATCTTGTGATAACTTTCAACCAAGTCTACGTTAGAAACCATCGGCCCCAGCTGGTCATTGAGCACTGTCGGCAAAATACGTTCTCCTTTGGTCAGCATCGCCGGTACCGTATCAATCCCGTCTGGATAGCCGACCCCTCTAACGTACGGAGTACCTTTAAAGAACTCCTCCACTTTCGTTTCTGGACTGTTTGGATCTGATGGGTTTGGATTGTTCGGATTTGAACCGCTATCACCGCCGTTGTTTCCACCGCCTGTTACTGGATTAGTATTGCCGCCATTGTTTCCGCCCGATGATGGCGCACTACCAAAGTTCAACCCCTGTATGTCACCAATGGCACCATTTATATCATCAATGATTCCGTCGATTTTTCCCCTATTGAAAAGATTACGTTTGCCGCGCAAAATGGCAATTTCCGCCCTCAACTCTGCAATTTTCATTTGTTTGGTCAACTCGAAAATATCACGATTGGCCTGATTGACCGCATTGGCGTAGTCACTGTTTGCGGCCTTCATTTTATTGTTCATTTCCGCATCCTGCGCGTCAATCAAGCCTTTTAGGCGTTTGATTTCATTGGTGAGCTCCGTTTGTATCTTTTCAATTTCATCCTTTAATTCACCTTCCCTTTTTTTATTGGCCTCGGCCATGTTGGCAAGGGTAATGTCTCGTTCATTAGCCAGTTCCTTAAATTTTGCCTGAAAATCATCCTGTAATTTATTGATGACTGTTTTTTCTTCTTCTTTCAGTTTAATTGATTCGTCCTTTTCCTCGTTTCGTATTTGAGTAGTAGCCAGTGAAACGCCTTTGGTTTTTTCCAACTTTGCCTCCTCAACCTGAGAATGAACCGCCTCAATTTTTCTTTCATATTCAGCCGTTACCGCTGCTCTTTCATCCTCATCGGTTAGCGTTGCCAAAATACGGTTACGGGTGGCAATCAGTTTATTTACCTCAGCCGTACGGTATCGTTCTAAAGCGTCATTGCGTACCCTGTCAAGGATGGAAAGTTGGTCTATTTCATCACTACTCGATTGAGCAAGCAACTGTTGTTTCAACTCATAAGTAGCCCTCAGAGCATTTTCCTCAATCGTTTGCCGTTCACGGAGTGCGTCCACCTGTTTATTATACGCATCCCTGACAATATCAACTTCTTTCTGATAAGCCTCCCTAATGGCATCAAGTTCTTTATTTTTCAACTTGATTTTATCATCCGCCGCCGACTCAGCTGCATCAATTTCGTCGTTTATCTTTTGTTGATAAGCCTCGAATTCTTGCTGTAATGCCTCAAGTTTCGCATCTCGAATTTCGCCAGCCTTATCAATTTCAAATTGCACCCGTTGAATGGCTAACTGTTTCTCATGAGCCTCTCGTTGATACGCTACCGCCTCCAATTGGGCATTATGCTCCTTCCAAGCCGTCAATACCTTGAATAATGTTTGGGGCCCCAACGGTCCTTTGGATAAATCCCATGCACTAGAAATTTTTTGGGTAGTCTCCGTGTTGATTTCCAGCATCCGGGTATTAAAAGTGATTTGGGCGTTAATTGAATCTTTTGCCTCAGCTAGTGTTTTTTGGCGCTCATAGAAGGATTCAATCAACGATGTTTGCCGTTGGTAATAATCTTCAATGATTCGTGTCTTTTCCGCCTGAGTTCCTTTAAAGGCTGACAATTCACCCGCCAAAGTATCTTTATTGGAATCCAATTGGGCTTCCAATGCCTTTTGGTTCAGCTCAATAATATCATCATACAATTCGTTCATTGTATCCCGAATTTTGATTGATGATTGGATAATGGCATCGTTGGCTCCAATGACACTTTGCACAATACCGTTTTTAACAATCTCCAACAAATCCAGTACCATTGTGGCAATTGCCATTTTTGTCTTCAATGCATTGGCCTTGACCTCTTCCAATTTCTTGTTTTCTTCCAGATAGCCTAACTGAGCCTTTTTGTACTCTTCAGAGTTGACACCGTGAATACGTGCCTGTCCTTGAGCAAAGGCCTTAGCCGCCATCGTGGACTTTACATACCCGTCGACGGTTTTTCCATTGATTAGATTAATATCCTCATACACCGTTCGGGCGATTTTAGACAGTTGTCCAAAGATTCCTTCCTGTGCAGATAAATGGTCAAACGCCATTTTTAACACGTCCTCGCGGGAATCCCTTTCAATTTTGGCCGTTTCTTTGGTGATACGCTGCACGTCCTTTTGATGGGCGGTCCATTCCTCCACGGTCTTTTTACTTTCGTCACGTTTAGCCTTTTCCGTGTCTTTTTTGGCCTTTTCGGCTTCCTTCATATCGAAAACCTGAGCCTCTTTGAGGTCTTTACTTGACAGCGTTTCTTCTTTATAGGTTTCTGCCGAATACTCCATAAACTTGCGACGCATAGCGGTCTTTTTGGCTTCTGCCTCTTCCACTATTTTTAAAATGGCGTCCTTTACCTGTGTCTCCGTCAACTTGGAATGATTTACCCGCTCAATGTCGAGCTCCTTTTGGGCGTCTACTAATGCCAATTGGTCCTTAAAGTGCTCAGCCTGTATTTTTTGGGTCAATACCGCTATCTCTTTGGCGGTAAGTATGGCCTTGTTCTTTTTTTCATCCTGACCCTTACCCAGTTTTTTAACGGTATCGTCACTGTTACTTACCTCTTCACCGTTGA
>JAIXPV010000328.1 GCA_027486105.1 Runella sp.
TAACAATGCCAACACGGGGTTGGCTATTCGAATCCATAAACTGAATTAGGCGCATTGCAGTACTAGGCTTTAAAAGGTTCGTTATCATTTATTTACATATTACATAATGATTATTGACCCAAAAATTACTCATTACACCCAAACTTCCCTCTTTGGATCGGGTATTTAGAGCGAGAAACCTATTTTTCACATTCTTTTTTCAGCATTTCTAGCCAAAACTGCATATCCTTTTCAAGGTCTTTGTTCATTTTGTTCTTGAATAAATACACCAGCCAACCTTCCATACTTTCTTCTACCTTTACCAACGTTCCGCCATTTTGAGCCGATAAATACCAATTATGAATGGCCGAACCGCCAAAGGTGGTCCCGTTCCATCCAAAGCTTTTATTGATTTCGACGGTGTGTAGTACTGATTTTATTTTTGCCCCGTTTACCTTCCAATCAAACTGTACGCCTACGCTTGGTATTTGTGCTGCCTGCGCTTGGGTAATTTTGTGGTTCCAGTTTACCCAATGATTGATGTTGGTCAATACCCCCCATACCTTTTCGGGTGCGGCATAAATCATGATCTGTTTTGCTTGTATGACAGGAGCATTTAGGTTGATTTTCATTGTCTTACTTATTTTTTGCATTGATAGATGCTACAAAGGTCGCGTCCATTTATATCATCTCTCTTGACAAAAATCAAGAAGTGCGTTTGGCCAATTTATTTCTGATTCGGCTGAAAGTTTCGGGGGTCATGCCGAGCATAGAAGCCAAATACTGCAACGGTACCAAGTGGAACAACTCACGGTGATGGGTAAAAAACAGTTTGTAACGCTCTTCGCTTGTCAAAGACAGGTGCGTCACGATACGTTGCTCCAGAATCGTAAAGCAACGGGCAATAAACAGTTTCTCCAATTCGGGCCATTGGGGTACTTTTTGGCCGATTTGGGCGTACTCCTTCTGCTGAATGACCAATAATTCACAATCGGAAAGGGCTTGGAGATTCCAACGGGCGGGAGCATGAAACAAAAAAGCAGCAATATCAACGACGAAATACCCTGAAGTTGAAATCCATTTGGTCACTTCTCGACCCTTCTCTTCGATGAGGTATTCGCGCATGATACCCGATTGCACAAAACCCATTCTATCGCATTTTGCCCCTTCTTTCAGAAAATACTCCCCCTTCCCTAAAGTCATTGGCTGAAAATAAGAGACGATTTCCGTCGCCGTTTCGGATGGGATTCCAAAATAAGACTGAATGTATTTTTCAAAAGCACTTTCCATCTCTTAGGTCATTTAATGCGACTATTCTACGCCAAATAAGTCTTGTTATTTGCAAAAATATTCTCTTTTCAAGTCTTAATTAAGCATTAAAGATTGATTTATGATTGAATAAACAAAACTCCAGTTCACTCCCAAAAAACAGGCAGTTCACTCCTAAAAATGGTTGATTCAGTCCTTAAAAAAAAACGTTTTGACGCCTACGAGGCTTCTTTAGGCAGTTAATCAACCAATTTTCAAACGTTAAATATCATCCAATCATGAAAACTACCCTCAAAAGTAACACCCTCAAAATCTATCTCGCGGCGGCAGTACTGGCGCTCTCATTTACGGCATGTAACGACGACGACGCTCCGTCAACCCCAGCGCTTGGCAATATTGCTGGCGTAGCCTCGGCCGACCCGCAGTTCTCCACCCTTGTTGGGGCTTTGTCAAAGGCAGAATTGGTGACTACTTTGCAGGGAACGGGTCCATTTACGGTTTTTGCACCAAATAACGCTGCTTTCACTAAAGCGGGTATTACCAGTTTGGACGGTTTAACCAAAGAAGCACTCACTCCGATTCTTACGACTCACGTTTTAAGTGGTAGTGTGAAAGCGGCTGATGTAAAAAGCGGAGCCGTTAAAACCGTAAACACAAACAACGACATTTATCTCTCAAAGAATGCCGATGGTGTATTTATCAATGGCAACATCAAAGTAATTGCTACCGATGTAAGTGCCTCCAACGGTGTAATCCACGTGATTGACAACGTAATTGTACCTCCTACGCAATCGTTGGTGCAAGTAGCACAGGGCAACAGCAACTTTTCGGAATTGGTATCGCTTGTTTTGGCCGCTGACCCCGCAGTAGCAACCGCTCTTGCTTCGGCTTCAGCCAATGGTCTGACGGTTTTTGCCCCCACCAACGCTGCATTTACCGAACTGTATAAGACCACTCCCAAAGCAACGTTACTGGCTCCTGCCAACAAAGCCCTCTTGACCAACGTATTGCTTTACCATGTAGTACCAGGTCGCGTCTTCTCAACCGATTTGCCGAACGTTTCAGGGGAGGTTTCTACTGCCAACCCTGCGGGTAAAGTTACGTTTAACCTTGCTGGTGGCGCTAAAGTGGTGGGAAAAACCAGCGGTGCTGCCAACATTACAGCGGCAAACATTCTGGCAACCAACGGAGTTGTCCATGTGATTGACAAGGTGTTGCTACCCTAATAAAAAAACAACCCACGGGCAGGCTTCGTTTCTTCGTCAAACGGGGTTTGCCCTTTTTTTAATTTCAGTATCCCTTTTTTACTACTATGTTCTCCCTACGCAATCGGTTTGTATATATGGTTTTGCTAGGCCTGTATTCATTTCTGAATACGGTTTTAGTGGAGGCATTTGACCATTATCCGATCGGTACCCCAAAATCTGTGATTTTAGTACTTTTTATCTTGGTAGTCATCGGGATTTGGGAAGGCAACCGCGTGTGGGATAATTACATTTCTGGTAAGAACATCAAAATATTTTGGAAAAGAATCGCCTATAATTTTACGGGTAGTATTCTGATTACATCATTCATCACCTTAATATTGGGCGGAATCGTTTGTTACCTGACCATTTCGCCCCGTTGGCAGGATTGGGTATTATCCCTGAAGCTTTTTTTGATGGTTTGTTTTCGTATCAATCTCTTTCTGAATACTATCCACATCATTTATTTATACCACCTTCAGCTAGAACATAGCTACAAAGAAGTTGAGAACTACAAAAAAATAAGTACACAGGCCCAACTCCAATCCCTCAAAAACCAAGTTAATCCCCATTTTCTATTTAATAATCTGAGTGTTTTAAGCGCCTTAATTCCGACCGATGCCAATGCTTCTGTGGAATTTGTACGGCAGTTTTCGAGGGTATATAGGTATCTATTAAAGAGTCATGAAAAGGAAATTATTGAATTGAGTGAAGAGCTCAATTTTATCGAATCCTATCTTTATTTACTCAAAACCCGTTTTCAGACGGGTTTAGTAATCAATATTCAAATTGCACCTTCGGGCCTATCAGCGTATATCGTACCAGTCTCGCTCCAAATGCTGGTTGAGAACGCCATCAAACACAACGTAATTGCAAAGAGTAAACCACTCCACATTGACATCTTCAGCGTCGATGGTGCTTCGGTGACTGTCAAAAACAATTTGCAACGAAAAATAGTTGATGAAGAAGAATCCACAAAATTGGGATTGAGCAACATTTCAAAACGGTACGAATTTCTGGGGCAAAAAAGTATTCTGGTTCAGGAAAGCAATGAATATTTCAGCGTCACTATTCCGCTGATACGTCTCAAAGAACCCACATTTTCGTCCGAAATTGAACGTACAGACTAGCTTCTTCCCACCTTTAGCCATTGACAAGCCATGAAAGTATTGATTTTAGAAGATGAAGCCCTTTCTGCCAAAAGAGCTTCACAACTCCTCAACGAATTTGACCCTTCTATTGAAGTGGTTGAAACGTTGGAGTCGGTTGAAGATGCCGCCGCATGGCTCCGACACAATCCCGAACCCGATTTGATGCTGCTCGACATCCATTTATCGGATGGTTTATGTTTCAACTTGTTTGACCGATACGCGGTCAAAAGTCCCGTCATTTTTACGACTGCGTATGACCAATACACCTTGCAAGCATTCAAAATCAACAGCATTGACTATTTATTGAAGCCCATCGATAAACACGAGTTAAACAATGCCCTTGCCAAGTATCACACCTTGATGCAAGACCGAAAAAGTATTTCTTCGTTTGATATTCAGCGCATTAAACAAACAATACAATCCCTGAGCAAAAAATATAAGAATCGATTTTTGGTTAAATTTGGGGATACCATTCAGTTTAAAAACATCAACGAAGTAGCGTATTTTTTTGCCGACGACAAGGTAGTTTACTTAGTTACCAACGAGGGCCGAAAGTACCTAATTGATTATAATTTGGAGAGCTTAGAAGAAATCCTTGACCCACAGTTGTTTTTCAGAATCAATCGAAAATTAATTGTGGGAATAGACGCCGTCCAAAAGGTAAAAACCCTCCTCAATAGCCGCCTCCAAGTTTTCCTTAAACCCACATTTGAGCAAGATACGTACGTCAGCAAAGAAAGAAGTCCAGAGTTTAAAGTCTGGCTGGATAATTAAGACCACTTTAATTCAGTTATTGCAATGAAACCTTTTCCTCAAAAATTACTTTTCGTTATAACTCTATTTTACAGCACGTTAGCAATTGGTCAATCCCCTAAAAATGTAAGTCTTTACCTTAAAAATGGCTCTATCATTCGCGGCAAAGTATTGCAGGAAAGCCCCGTTTATAGAATTGAAACCTACGACCAAAGTCAATGGGTTTTTCAGCCTTCTGAAATTGAAAAAACAGTCCCTTTAAAAGCACCCAACCCTAACATCAAATACAAAGAAAAAGGCTTTGTACACTACACCGAATTGGGCCCGCTGGCCATGAGCAACCGCGCCTCCAATGGTGTCACTACTTCCGCCTTTTCTTTTCAAACCATCAACGGATACAAGTTCAATCAGTGGTTTTACACGGGCTTAGGGATTGGAGCAGATTTGTACGCCGTCCAAACTTTTGTACCAGTCGTTCTTAGTCTCCGAGGAGATTTTAGCCACACAGGCGATAAGATTCCATTCTATTTTCTGGAAGGCGGCTACGGTTTCAACGCCACCTCCAACGACGTCGACAATCTCCGCTTTGGGGGGGGCGGCACCTTTGCTGGTGGGATTGGCTTAAAAATATTGTTCACCAACAATACGGGCTTTGTTATCGGCGCAGGCTACCGATTCCAACGGTCGTCAGTTAAACAATTAAACATCGAAAAAAACGAAGATTTTAACCGGTTAACCCTCCGCGCTGGCTTTTCGTTTTAATTGCCTTCCTTATTTTCCAACAAAACAAGTCACACATCTTTGGTCAAAAGGACTTATTTTGCTGCTTTATTAAGCGGTTTTAATAAACACTATGTCAGAAATATACGATGTGATTGTGATTGGACGCGGTTTGTTTGGTTGCCCAGCCGCGAAGTATTTACAAACGGATGGTTTAAAAACGCTTTTGATTGGGCCATCAGAACCCAAACCTGCTGATTTTAAGGAAGCAAAGGTGTTTTCGAGCCATTACGATTCGGGAAGAGTAACCCGAAAAATCGGTAAAACCAAAGATTGGAGTAAGCTAAACACCCAAACCCAAGCGGCGTTTAAATCCATCGTTGAACAATCAGGCATCAACTTTTATGGCACTGAAGGATGCCTTTACTTGAGCGATCTATTGCCCGACGAGCATTTCAACAAAGCCATTGATTATCAACTATTAGCTAAAGAAGACAACGATTTTCAGGTCTTGAATGAATCTCAACTTAAACAGCTTTTTCCCTACTTTTCTTTTCAAAAACCGTCGGTTGCGTACTTTGAAAAAGCATTGTCGGGGCACTTGAATCCACGTTTATTGGTTGAAGCCCAGTTGGCTATTTTCGCCAAAGCGGGCGGCCAATGGGTCGACGATGTGGTAGAAACCGTTCTTGATAAAACTGATTTTTTTGAAGTAACCACGGGAAAAGCGCAAACCTTTCGGGCGAAAAAAGTGCTGTATGCCACAGGCGTTTTTCATCCTTTTTTTCAATTTAACACGCCTCCTATTCCGTTGGAAATAAAAACAGAAACCATCATCTTGGCTGAGGTTTCAAAAAAACAGGCCGAAGAATTACGGAAGATGCCTTCTATATTATACACCTGTAAAACAGACACTTACGACGAAATTTACGGCATACAACCCGTACTCTATCCCGATGGGAAATACTATTTAAAACTCGGTGCCAATCTGAACGACGACATTTTTTTAACAAATTTGGAAGACATAAAAAGCTGGTTTTGCCAAGAGCCATTATCCGAACAATCTGAGGTGTTAAAACAAATGGCGGTTGATTTATGTCCAACGATTGATTTCTTATCGTTTCAAACCAAACACTGCATCATTGAATACACCCAATCGCGCCGCCCGCTGATTGCCCAAATCGGGCGTGAACAATACATCTGCACGGGTGGCAACGGCTACGGGGCCATGTGCTCAGATGCCATGGGTCGATTAGGCGCAAACTGCACGCAAGGCCTGGATTTTGAATCTGAATTTTCAACAGGGTTTTTTAGGTTATAGCTAACTATAAAAATAAACGGGGCTACTCCGAATATTCAAAGCAGCCCCGTTTTGAAAGTTTTAAACTTACAAACTTACGCCACGTTTCCACGGCATAAAGTCATCTTGACCAAGCAATTGTGCTTTGGTTTTGAATTTTCCGCTTGCCAAATCAATACAATAATCCAGCAAATCTTCGGCGGTTTGTTCGATGGTTTTCTCACCGACGATAATCGGGCCGCAGTCAAAATCAATAATGTCAGACATCTTCTGAGCCAATTTTGTGTTGGTTGCTACCTTTACCATTGGACAAATGGGGTTACCCGTAGGCGTTCCCAATCCCGTTGTGAAGAGCGTAATCGTAGCGCCCGAAGCCGCCTGTCCAGTAGTGGCCAGTACGTCGTTTCCTGGCGTACAAACCAAATGCAAACCAGGCACTTTTGAAACCTCCGTATAATTCAATACATCGGCGATGGGCGCTGTACCGCCTTTTTTGGCCGCTCCCGCCGATTTGATGGCGTCGGTAATCAAGCCATCTTTTATGTTTCCGGCCGACGGATTCATGTCAAAACCTGCGCCCACGGCTTCGGCTTTGGCGGCGTAGTCGCGCATGAGGGTTTCAAATTTTTGCGCTTTTTCTTCATCCACGCAGCGATCAATGAGTTCCTGCTCCACGCCACACAACTCGGGAAATTCGGCCAGATAAGTTCTACCACCCAGCGCCACAACCATATCAGACAAATGCCCTAAAACGGGGTTGGCCGAAATCCCCGAAAAACCGTCGGAGCCGCCGCATTTGAGTCCGATGTTGAGTCTAGAAAGCGGTGCGGGTTGTCTTTCCAACTTATTGGCTTCAACAAGGCCCTGAAAAGTACCTTTGATAGCCGCCGAAAGCATCTCAAATTCTGTCCCGTAGGATTGCTGTTCGTAAAACAAAATGGGTTTATCAAACTTCGGATTTCGACTCTTGATTTCCTGCGTTAAATCTTCAAACTGGGTTTTCTGACAACCCAAGCTCAAGACCGTAATTCCTGCCACGTTGGCATTGTTGGCATACGCCCCAAACAAAGCCGCCAAAAGTGCAGAATCTTGGTTATTTTCGCCACAACCCGACTCGTGCGTCAAGAATTTAATTCCATCTAAATTAGGGAAAAGCGGCTGAATCGTTGGTTTTTCTGAAGTATAGCCAGGAGTGTATTCCCCCAAACCTTCTAGCCCTTGGGCCTTGTAGAGTTGGACTAATTCCTGCGTTTGCTGGAGATAAATGTCTGGGAAGGCGTAGCCAAGGGCTTTGTCAAACGCATCTTTGAGCTTCAGAATATTCCGATTTTCGCAAAAAACCAGCGGTAAAACCAGCCAATAATTGGCCGTTCCTACTTGCCCGTCTGACCGATGGTATCCCATAAAAGTGCGGTTTTGCCACTTCGAAACATCAGGAATGTGCCAATCCAACTGCGGTTTGCGCTTCTTTACCGAATATTCGTCCGAATCATGTTTAAGATTGAACGTCGTGACTTGCTCCCCCGTTTGGATGGGCTGGGTCGCTTTTCCTACCAACACACCGTACATGGTCACGTGACCACCTGTGGGTAAGTCTTCGGTCACAAATTTATGTTTGGCAGGGATATCCATGACCAATTCAAACGAACGGCCATTGAAATCAATTTTAGTGCCTTTGGGCAGATTTTGTAGCGCAACTAAAACGTTGTCTTTGGGATGTACACTCAAATAGGTGTGCATTGTAAAAAAAGTTGAGTGAATGATTTTGAGGAAGTTAAGTAAGGACTTCTACAATGTAGAAGCCCTTTAACTGCTCATTTTTAACCTATTAAAATTTTAAGCTTTTTGAAAATCACCGTTTACCAAACGCCAGATAGCCAACGGATTGGCTGTCTTCAATTCATCAGGCAGCAGATTTTCGGGAAAATTCTGATAACTGACGGGACGGGTAAAACGGTAGATAGCGGCCGTTCCGACCGACGTACTCCGCGAATCGGAAGAGGCGGGAAACGGGCCGCCGTGCATCATTGCGTGACAAACTTCTACGCCCGTTGGGAAACCGTTGATGAGTAAACGTCCCACCTTTTGTTCCAATAAATCGATTAAATCTGCATACGCTGCCAATTCTTCGGGCGTACCGTGGACGGTAGCAGTGAGGTGGCCTTCCATGGTTTCGGCAATGCGCAACATTTCTTCTTTGCTGTTGGCTTCTACCAATACACTGGTTGGGCCGAATATTTCTTCCGAAAGCGTATGGTCTTGGGAAAGGGCGCTGGCGTCGGTTTTAAACAAAATCGGTTGAACCGCCGTAAATCCTTGTGCCTCTACGCCCTTTGCTACAATGGATACACTTTCATTTTCAAGATGTTTTGCAATTCCTTGTGTATAAGCCTTTTGGATTCCTCCCGTGAGCATTACGCCACCCGAAACATTTTGAAATTGGGTTTCCAAATCCGCCAAAAATGGCGGATAGTCTTCTGTTTTATTGGCAATAATCATGCCTGGATTGGTGCAAAACTGCCCCACACCCAAGGTGACCGAAGCGGCAAATTGCTGCGCAATCTGTGCCCCCTTTTCTTTCATGATTTGGGGTAAGATAAACACGGGGTTGGTGCTTCCCATCTCGGCATAGACGGGAATCGGCTCGGGGCGATTGGCCGCCAATTGAACCAGCGCCATGCCTCCTTGATACGAACCAGTAAAACCAATGGCTTTAATATGAGGATGCTGCACCAAAGCCGCACCCACTTCGGTACCGCTTCCGTGCAACAACGAAAATACGCCGTCGGGCATACCTGATTTAATCGCCGCCTGCTGAATGGCCCTACCGACCAATTCGGAAGTACCCGGATGCGCAGAGTGTGCTTTTACAATCACTGGACACCCCGCCGCCAACGCTGAAGCCGTATCTCCACCCGCTACCGAAAATGCCAGGGGGAAATTGCTCGCTCCAAATACGCCCACGGGTCCTAAAGGGCGCTGCATCATACGCAAATCAACTTTTGGCAGCGGCTGACGGTCAGGAATCGCCGTTTCGATACGAGCGTTTACCCATGAACCCTCCCGTAAAAGTTGCGCAAATAAACGCAACTGCCCCGTAGTGCGACCCCGCTCGCCTTGAATACGCCCCGCGGGTAACCCCGTTTCGGCGGTGGCAATTTCGACCAAAGCGTCGCCGATATGCTCAATTTCTTCGGCAATGGTCTCGAGAAACAAGGCTTTTTCAACGCCTGATTTTTTACGGTAAACTTTAAAAGCGTCGTAGGCTTTTTGAGCCGCCCACTCCAATTCAGCTTTGGTCGCCTTATGATATTGAGTAGGAAGCGTTTCTCCCGTCGTGGGATTTGGGGCTTGAAATACGCCGCTGCCTTCGGCCGAAACCGCAAACCCAATCAATTGTTTTCCTTCTAAAATCATCTTAAAGTGGTTTTTGAGAGACTTTGTTGACCAAAGTCCCGATATGTTCAATGGTTATTCTGACTTCGTCGCCCACGTTCAACGTAAACTCGTTGGGTGGAACTAAGCCTGTACCGGTCA
Organism: Runella sp.; assembly: GCA_027486105.1. GTDB lineage: Bacteria > Bacteroidota > Bacteroidia > Cytophagales > Spirosomataceae > Runella. Next base: position 9,954 of record JAIXPV010000328.1, read on the forward strand.
TTAAGAACACCCCATGCGGAAAAGAGGTTTCACGGAATAAATAACCAATCAGTTCAGTATGAGTACGTTTCATGCGATTGATTGAAATATTTCCTTCAAAAACATTCGTTCCGTTGCGTAAGATAGCAATGCTGATTTGGGCATCTGGGTTGATGGGTTGGGCGGGTACATACAAACACGGCCCGATGGCAGCGGCTCCATCGTAACTCTTGGCTTGGGGCAAATACAGAGGATTTTCGCCTTCAATATCGCGCGAGCTCATGTCGTTGCCGCAGGTATAACCCACAATTTTACCATTGGAAGTTGCAAAAAGCGTCAGCTCTGGCTCGGGGACATTCCATTTTGAATCTCGGCGTATCAGCACTTCAGCGCCAGTTCCTACGGTTCGAGCAGCCGTAGCTTTGAAAAAAAGCTCAGGACGGTCGGCATCGTAAACCCGGGCATAAAAATCTCCGCCACCCGCATCTTTGGATTCTTCCATACGCGCTTCGCGGCTTTTCATGTATGTAACACCCGAAGCCCATACTTCCTGTTGGCGAATGGGGGGCAAAATGTCTGTTTTAATAGTTTCAGCTAACGACGCATCGGCAGAAAGGGTACTGATTTCGGCCGTAATGGCGTCAAATAAATCGTCACGATTAATGTACGCATCCCAGTCTTTTTGGGGCGAAAGGTAGTAATTGGCGTCAGCTTCGATGACAATGCCCTGCGACGTTGGATACAGTTTCATGGTCAGTTTTTTGGTTGATTGGTAAGGGATTTTTTTATGTTAAAATCAGGATATATTTCTTTAAAAAAGAATCCCAATTAAGTTGAATAATCGTATGCAAAGAAACGAGATTAGTCAATACATTAGTTGTGAAATATTATTTACTTCCGGTGAAATAATAGCAATTTTACATCTAGAATGATTTAATTATACAATTATATCACACAGTTTTATGCAGGCAATCCTTCGAAAAGTAAATCCTTCGGCCAATTACTCTTTCATTGCCCGAATTGATAATCTTCCTTTTTTGTACGAGAAATGGCATTTTCATCCCGAATTTGAGTTAAACCATGTGCTTGAAAGCCGAGGCACACGATTTGTAGGCGATAGTATCGAGGAGTTTGAAGAGGGTGATTTGACCTTTTTGGGGAGCAATTTACCACACGTATGGAAAAACGATAACAACTATTTTTTGCCCGATTCAACGCTGCGGGCCAAAGCCCGGGTGGTTCAGTTTCTGCCAGATTGTTTTGGCGCAGACTTTCTAAAATTAAAGGAAATGGAGAACATCCGCCGCCTGTTTGAAAAAGCAAAAAGGGGACTGAGAGTGATGGGTAAAACGAAGGAAAAGGTGTGTATTTTGATGGAGCAACTGGTAGAAAATCCCAGCGGCATCCAGCGAATAGGCATATTTTTAAACATTCTCGAGGCCTTGGCCGAATCGGATGAAGTAGATTTTTTAAGCAGCGAAGGGTTTCTGGATTCGTATCACCGGTTTGATACCGACACCATCAACCGCGTGTATGAATTTACGCTCTCCCAGTTTAATCGCAAAATTTTGATTGAAGAGGCCGCCGCATTGGCGCATATGTCGGTGGCTAATTTTTGTCGGTATTTCAAAAACCGTACCCAAAAAACCTACGTTCAGTTCCTGACCGAAGTGCGTATCGGTTACGCTTGCCGGATGTTGATTGAAAACAAAAAAAGCATTCAGCAAATCGCCTTCGATTGTGGTTTTCATAATCTCTCAAATTTCAACCGTGCCTTCAAAATGCTTAAAAACCAGAACCCAACGTCGTATCGGGCGGCGTTTAGTGAATAAAACTGAGGCAATTTTACGCTAATTTTCAAGACCTATTAAGGCTTATAAATAATGGCATTGGCAATAATGCGGGCGTAAATGAGGTTTTCAAAATCGGTGTAGGAATGTCCTGGTTGACTGTAGAAAATCCAGCCTTTTTCTACGGGCATACACCACGCCGAGCGGTCTTGCATCCATACCTTGCCCGTAGTATCTTTCATTTTAAAACCCATTAATACCGTGCGCGGGGTTTGGAAGTTGTGATTCAGAAAGGCTTCGGTATCTTGTAAAATAAAACCAGGCAGTACACTCTCTTCTGATTGGCCTTCAGGGATATAGGCGATTTGGGTATCGTACGTGATTTTATGGGTAGTGATAAAATGATTGGGGGCAAGATTAACCACTTCCATCGCAATGTTACCCACGAATTTATAATCGCCTTCTCCCGCTTCTTTTTTGGGTAAATCTACGCCTAAAAAGGAAAACCATTCGTTGTTTTTTCGTTTTGCCGAGCTGATGGAGTGGTGAAGTACAATAAGTTTACCCCCATTTTTTGCGTATTGAATAAACGCTTTTTCTGGTCCAGAATCCAAGTCTTTGTGGATGTACACAATCACCGCCCTAAAACCCAACAATGAAGGCGGTAAGTTGGTTTGAAAAACAATTTTGGACGTAATTCCTTCCTGTGCTTTTAAGGATTTGGCCAGCACCTGCATGGCAGGAATTTCGTCGGCTACAATCAAGACCTCCTGAGAATTGGTTTTTATGATAAAGCTAAAAAACAAGAAGAGTAAAGTAAGATATTGTCTCATAGCTTTTTATAATGTTATATTATTTTTTAAATTTTAACCTTACAATCATTTCATTTACAGGATTATAGCCCCATTTTATTCTCTTATTAAATCTCAATTGAGCCCATATTGTAGACTATAATCCTCGCAATAAACTTACGGCAAGGGCAAAAGTTTTAGAATTTCTTCCCAAAAACATCCTTTTTTATCTTTTAAACCTTCTCAATTAGTACGTTTTCACAGGGGCACTGAAAGGTTGAAATGATTTATTTTTTCATTTTACAGCATATTTGTATAAAGCAAAGCTATTTTTGAGCGGCAATGCAAATTCAACGTGCCCCCCGTTGAGTACTTGTCCATCAAAGGATTTTCCGCTACCAGCCACCGACGTAAACGTGACACGCTGCCCCGCCGAAAACCACGTTTTCAGCGCCGATTTTACGGCACTATTATCTTCCCTAAACACTAAGATATAACCTTCTTTTACACTTCCAACAGACTGAAATCCTGTCCATTGCTTTCCGTTGGGTTCATTACCGATTGGGTAGATTTGCCCAGCATGAATTTTAGGCATATGCTGAAGGTACGTTTTGATCAACTTACCCGTAGAGAAGGCTTCGGCTGGCAATCCTGTGCCTTCAAACCACGCCAGCGGTTGCGCAAACATCGTGATGGCAAATAGGTAATCAAACGAATAGTTTTTAGGAGCAAAAGGGTCATTAATTGGATATTTATCTACGTTGCGCCATTTATTCAAAAACTCAATTTGGA
>JAIXPV010000234.1 GCA_027486105.1 Runella sp.
CCGACAAACCGTATTCTATGGCTTTACGTAGGTTGGTCCAAAATTCCGTTTTTGTTTTGAGTAATGCCGAAGTCAGTACAAAATTAACGCCCGCTTTTTCCAAGGCCGCCGCGTTGGCAGGAGCCATTTCCCAGTGTTTCATTTCGGCAAGGCTTACGTTGTCGGCATCCCATACATCTTCTACATCGAAGGCCGCGGGGAAGTTGAGCGGAACAATGAGTGAACCGCCAGCCGCTTTTATTTCGTCAATGCGCTGATATTCATCGCCATTGCCACGAAAAATGTATTGCGTTTTGAATTCGTCCCCTAGTTTGTCGGCCCGGAGCAAGCTCCATTTGTCGGTTGCTTCAAATACGGTCGGCAATCCGCTCAGGGCATTAAAAGCATCGAGTGAGATGTTGTATTCAACATTTTTGCCCGCGTTTTTATACCATTCGGCATCGTAGTAGGTTTGACGCAACAACGCCATCGCACCCATGGGTGAGTTGGGATATTGTTGGCCAGAAGAGCCTTTGCTGAACGATAAATGGGCCGAAACAGGACTACGAACAATGACGCTGTTTTCGCTATCGGTAGCCAAGGTTACGAGCGCACCGCTACCGCGAACGATGCCGTCGTGGTGGTGAGTGAGCACTGTAGCAAAGCCCAATTTGCGCAGCTCATCGGCTTTGGCATTGTTGACGGCAAATAATTTTCCTGCTTCGGTTTCGGGATTAAGGGCTTGATTCCAGCCGTAAGCCCCTTTTTTGTTGGATTCAATTTGCTGCGGTGCGCCGCGTCCGCCGCCTTGGGTGCGTTTGACTTCGGGCATTCCATAGTCCGATTCCATGTCAATCAGGGCGGGATAGATGCGTTTGCCTTTGAGGTCGGTTACGACGGTTCCGTTAGGAATTTGTAGGTCTTTGCCCACGCCAACGATTACACCGTTTTTGATGAGTAAAGTGCCATTTTCGAGTATGTTGCGCGCGTCAATGTAAATGGTGGCGTTGGTGAAAGCGTACAATTCGGGGCGCTCGTCATACACGCCGTTGCGCGGAAAAGTGGGGGTTTGAGCCCAGATGGACGAACATACCGATAGCGTGATGAGAAGTGTAATCAGTTTTTTCATGAAGTGATAAGGATTTTAGATTAGGTTACGGTTTCCAAATCTACTTTGGAAAAGTGTCGAAAAAAAGGGAGGCGAAAAAAAGTACCGTTATTTACTGAAAAGATGATGAAGTAAACTTATAATTTGTTTAATACGTATTGCTCAAACCACACGGTACCTCTTCGGTATGAAGAACTAATTCACGACCGTCGGTTACTTCGGCAATCCAAATTCTTTCCGTGCCAGAATTTTCGAAGATGTAAGCACGATTGCTGAAACGGATGGCGTCAAACAGATTCTCTAAAGATTGATGATATCTACTGATAATTTTATCTTCAGGTACGGCATGACCTCCTGTTTGGGTTCTATATTTAACGCGTCCAATATTGATTTCTGGGCTTTCGGTAGCTACATACTACAACGGCACTGCCGTGGAGTACTTCACATCGTGCAAAACCACTACACTGCTATGGACTTTTACCATTGGTATTTCGGCAAATGATTTTAAAAAATTGTCGTATTCTTTGATGTCTTTGACGAGTACTTTCAGCTGATAATCAACCATTCCAGCCAAATGATAGCATTCCATTACTTGCGGCATTTGACGGACAATTTTCTCAAATGTTTCGATGTTTTCGGTGGTATAAACGGGCATCGAAACGTTGCAAAACACTACTTGTCCGCGTCCTACTTTCTCGCTTTCTCGGGGTTTACCAATGCTACATAATTATTGATGTAGCCTTCTTTTTCCAGACGTTTGATACGTTCAAAAACGGGGGAGGTGGTCAGGTGAAGGGCCTCTGCCAATTCTTTGATGGTCAACTTGGCGTTTTGCTGCAACAGCGCCAAAACACGGAGGTCAGTTTCGTCAAGCATAATTTGCTTTTGGGAGGAGGTATTGGACTTTATTTAAAGCAAAATATGCTTATTTTTTGTAATATACTATTTTTTGTAACTAATAAATTCCTTGTTTAAGGAATAAAATACTACTTTCGTCCACACTTCATCAACATTTAAGAATCAAAACGGTAGCTTGCTCTACGCTTTACCCACTTCTTCCTGAATTTTTTTCGAAATTTTCAACCCCAATTTTATGGCAGCCAAACGATTCTTTTCGGTACTCTGTGTGCTGTTGAGCATTCAGGTTTCTTTTGCTCAATATAGCCCTTCAAAATTGAAAACGTTGGATTCGGTATTGACCATCTTGCACCAAAGAGCGTCGTTCAGTGGGGTAGTTTTGGTGGCAGAAAATGGAAAAACTGTTTACAAAAAGGCGTTGGGTATGGCTAATTTGACCACGCATGAGCCGCTCAAAACGACTTCTTCCTTCAATTTGGCTTCGGTTTCGAAGCAATTTATGGCGATGATGGTCATGATGCTGAAAGAGCAAGGAAAACTACAATTTGATGACATTGTTCAGCAACATTTACCCGATTTTCCCTACGAAAAGATAAGTATTCGGCACCTCCTCACCCACACAAGCGGCTTGCCCGAATATTTTGATTTGGCCCAGAAACACAACAATACGCTGGATACACTGACCAATGAAAAGCTGCTTCAGTTGTTGAAAACCCACCAACCCAACGTAGAATTTGGCATAGGAGAAAAATGGGAGTACAACAATACAGGCTATGTGATTCTGGCTTCGGTAATTGAAAAAGCGGCGGGTCTGCCCATTGAAG
>JAIXPV010000140.1 GCA_027486105.1 Runella sp.
AGACCTTTTGGGTGAACCAGAAAACAACCAGCCGCCTATCGTCAAGAATCCACTAAAGAATTATAGCCTTGTCTCAGGTTTTGAGGCTTCTTACGTTATTCCCCAGGATGCATTTCAAGACCCCGACGGAACCATTGAGTTTTATGATGTAAGCGGTTTGCCAACTGGCTTGTACTTGGATAAGTTCACGATTAAAGGGAGTTCGACGGTTTTGGGCACATTTGAGGTGAAAGTCAAAGCGACGGATATGTACAATGCCTCCACTACAACGACGTTCATATTAACGGTGATGCCTCAAAAAATTACGCGTCTTGACCTTTACAAAGCAGGGGACTTTCAAACGCGCAGTCTGATTCGTACGCTCAAAAATAATGATACGCTCAATGTGAGTGAGTACAATTTTCCAATCAACTTTTTTGCCGTACCCGATGCCTCTGCAAGAGCAGTGGTGATGAAACTATCGGGGGCAATCAATAAAACACAAACCGAAACGACGGCGCCTTATGGATTGTACGGTGATAATGACGGTACAATGTTAAAAGTGGGTAATTATGAAATGGTACTGGAGGCGTATAAGTCAACCATCATAGCAGAAGCGACGGGGATCGGGAAAGTAAGCTTTAATCTGGTAGTAATTGACAAACGCATCAATAAAGCACCAGTAGTAGTGACACCGCTCACAGAACAACTTGCAACGGTTGGCAAAGAATTTAGTTACACCATTCCAACGGCTTCATTTGAGGATAAAGATGGAAAAATTGACCGTATTGAAATCAAAGAGTTGCCCGCTGGTTTGAAAGCCGATGGGTGGAAAATAAGCGGTACACCTACGTTGGCCGCCAACTCGACCATCACGGTTGAAGTTTTTGACAATGAAAACGCTTCTGTAAAAACCCAGTTTGTGTTGAAAGTCACCGTGATAAATCAAAAACCAACCGTAACAACGACCATTCCTGACCAGGCGACGGTGCTGCAACAATCGTATGAATATACACTTCCGACCGACTTGTTTAAGGATGCAGATGGAACGATTGTGAGTATTACAGCCAAAAATACCCCGAACGGAGTAACCCTCAATGCGGGAAAGCTTACTGGAAAACCAACCACTGCTGGCGTGTACCAAATAGTGTTAAGGGGAACCGACAACGGGGCGAGTTGGGTAGAAACTAGTTTCCGCCTGACGGTTAAAGAAACATCAGCAAATTTGCCGCCAATTGTAGCGGAGGTCATTCCGAACCAATCGACGGTGGTTGGACAGAATTTTAGCTTTGTGATTCCAACCAAGGCTTTTAAAGACCCCGAAGGTGGTGTCATAACCGTAGAAGCATTAAATTTACCTGCGGGTTTGAGCAATAATAAAGGGGTTATTTCTGGAATTCCAACGGTAGGAGGTGAATATAAAGTAACAGCGCGAGGGTATGATCCTCAAGGAGCTTTTGTGGAGACTCCATTTTTGCTCACTATCCGTTTGGCTAATGGAAATATTCCGCCTACGGTTGTAGCTTCTATTGAAGACCAAACTATCAAACTCGGTGAGCCTTATACATTTACTGTACCAGTGAGTACTTTCTACGAACCCGATGGATTTTTGTCAGGGATTGTGGTGCGAGGATTGCCTTCGGGACTTACTTATGTGGGTGGGAAAATAAGCGGAACACCTACGATAGCGGGCTCATTTACCATCATGGTGCGAGCCATTGATAGTCAGGGGGCGGCAGTTGAAGCTTATTTTAACTTAAAAGTAGTTGATAACTCACCCCCTTCAGTGGTATTTAGTTTGTTCAAAGCAGGGGGGTCATCCTCTCGGAGATTTGTTCAAACGCTACGTGATAAAGACAAAATAGCGCTGAGCCAGATTCCGTCTTTTATCAATATTTTTGCGGAAGCCAACGTACCGGTTGACAGGATACAATTTGAAATGATAGGCCCTATGGACGTTACGTTTACCGATGTTACTTCTCCTTATGGTCTTTTTGATGACAATGGAGGCTTCGGCTCAATTGGTGGAATTTATACCTTGGCGGCCAAAGCACTCAAAAGCGGTCAGATAGTTGCTGAATCAAAAATTCAGTTTAAAATAACAAATGGGGGCGGAGGTAGTAGTTTTGGGGGAGAAGAGGTCTTGTGGGCACCTTATCCCAATCCTTTCAGAGATTCATTTAAAATGACACTACCGCTTGATTATGAACCAGCTACGACATCGTTTTCGCTATTCAATCTTTCGGGGCAGAGCATTCAGCTCAATGATGTTCTTTGGGAAGGTCAACGGGCTACCATTGGTATCAATTCTGCTGGGTTAATAAGAGGTTTGTATCTACTTCAGGTGCACCATCCAGAATACCCCAACAGAGTATTGAAAGTGTTTAAAGGGGGATAATTTAAGCGTCCTTATCATAAAAAAAGAGTTCATAGTCTGACTATGAACTCTTTTTTATACCTAAAAAATTAAAAAACTAAACAACAATACTCTTTCCAGGTACAGCTATTGGATAGAAACCATCAGGTCCTGGAAGCAACTTAGGAAGGGCATCCCAAGCTAATTTTTCGGGAAATAGGCTGATGTTTGAATTGAGGGCATCTTCCCATTTAACCAATTTGCCCGAATACGTCGCCATACGACCCATGATGGAAGTCAGGGTACTTTTGGCACCGTTTTCGGCATCGGCAAATTTGTATTCGCCTTTGGCAATGGCCGCAAACAGTTCGTCGTGCTCAACTTGGTACGGGTTACGGTCTCCTTTTGCTTCGTGGGCATAAATTACTTTGTTGCCTTTATAAGACTTAAGAACGGTGTTGTTGCCGTTGAAGCTATCTATACGCCCCTTGGTCCCTAAAAACTGCTCATCCACTTTGCTGTATGTGCCTTCATAGTGACGGCACTGGCTGTTGATTAGCGTTCCGTCGGCATAGGTAAAGTCAACAATGTGGTGGTCAAAAATTTCGCCGAACTCTTTGCCCGCACGAATCTGACGTCCGCCCGTTCCTTGAGCCGACACGGGATACCCCTGCTTGGCCCAGTTGGCTACGTCGATGTTGTGAACGTGCTGTTCAGTGATATGGTCACCGCATAACCAGTTGAAATAGTACCAGTTACGCATTTGATATTCCATTTCAGTTTGGCCAGCTTTACGGGGGTGGTTCCATACACCTCCCGACACCCAATATACACTTCCACCCACGATGTCACCGATTTTGCCGTCATGAATACGGTTCATGGCTTCGCGGTAATTGCGCTGATAATGGCGTTGTAGACCCACTACAACATTGAGTTTTTTACGTTTGGCTTCTTCGGCGGCAGCAAGTACTTTCCGGATTCCAGGGCCGTCAGTGGCCACGGGTTTCTCCATAAAAATGTGCTTGTTTTGTCTTACTGCTTCTTCGAAGTGCATGGGACGAAACCCAGGAGGCGTTGCCAAGATTACGACATCTGCCAGAGCGATAGCTTGCTTATAAGCGTCAAAACCTACAAATTTGCGATCTTGAGGAACGTCCACTTTTGATTTTACATCAATTTCAGCTCCTGCGGCGTCTTTGTATTTACGTTTGGTAAGTGCGTTGTAGGCATCGTCCAACCGGTCGGAGAAGGCATCGGCCATCGCAACCAACTTTACATTTTGAGTTGTACTCAAGGCTTGGGCGGCCGCTCCCGACCCACGGCCACCGCAGCCAATAAGCGCAATTTTGATGGTATCGTCGGCTGAGTTATGGTAGCCATACGATGAAAAAGGCAAACTGCTCAATAACGCTCCCCCCGTAAAAAGGCTGGAGGTCTTAAGAAACTCTCTTCTATTAGTTTCCATTAGAATGTAGGTTTTAGATTATGGATTTTGAACTGTGGATTACTATTAATTGATGGATTCAGGAATGTATAATTGAAAACAGACGATTAATAATCTTCGATCAATGGAGGATTATAGTAAGCCGCAATCTCTTCTTTTGAAGGCGTTTTTAGGGGTCTTACAATTCGAAATCCTACAAAAGAGGCACTCGTCATCCACCACTCACTTTTTGGGCTTTGTGGGTCAATGATTTTCCAGTCGGGAGAGGAGGGGATTCGGTTGGCGCTTCGGCATACGGTGGCGTCGTCGTCCCATGAACCACCACGTACCGAGGTTGGATATAGCTCCGTTACTTTTGGAAACGCTTCTTTTACTTCTCCTTTGGCTTTTTTGGCGTAATAATCTTTAACATATTGGTCAAGTGTCCATTCCATGACGTTTCCGTGCATATCGTGAAGCCCCCAGGGGTTTGGTTTTTTTGTGCCGATTTTTTTGTAACCGTTGTTGCTGTTGCCTTTAAACCAACCGTATTCGTCCAACAATTTTGGGTCGTCGCCAAATGAATAGGCAGTATTTGTACCCGCTCGGCAGGCGTACTCCCACTCGGCTTCGGTAGGCAAACGATAAAACACCCCCGTTTTTTCATACAACCACTTACAAAAATAGATAGCGGCGTATTGGGTCATGTTGATGGCTGGATAGCCCGAACGCCCCATTCCAAATGACATATCTACGTAGGCCGCGCTGGGGCGGGTACTTCCGTCGGTCTTGG
>JAIXPV010000548.1 GCA_027486105.1 Runella sp.
AAGTAAAATGCCCCTGAATTTAACATTGGATATCCGTCGAATGGGAATGCAGACCGTAGAAGCTTTTAGCCTTGGGGAGTTGCGGCGTACGCGTGGTTCGCTGGCGGGCAAAGCCACCATCAAAGGAGCGATTGACAAACCCCAAATCGACGGCAGTGTGGCTTTTGATAGCGTGTCGTTTAACGTGACTCAGCTGGGGGCCACGTACCGCATCAACAACAGCCGTTTGCAGTTTAAAGGGTCGGACATTTTACTGCAAAAATTTGTGGTAAGCGATACCGCCAACCGTCCGTTGCAGATTGATGGCAAAATCAACATTGCTAAAATCCCTGATGTCTCTTACGACCTAAATATCGTTGGTAAAGATTTTACGGTGCTCAATGCCACTCGGAAAGAAAATGAGTTTTTTTACGGAAAAGGAATCGTGGATGCCGACCTTCACGTGGCGGGGGTGGGTACAAAACCCGCCATTGATGGCTCCGTAAAACTCAAGGAAGGGAGTGATATTACGGTCATCTTGCCCGACGATAATTTTGGAGAAAAGGCCACGGAAGGCATCGTGGAGTTTATTAATCCCAACAAACCTGCTGTGGTGGATTCGAGTGCTACCGAATCGGCCCCCATTGATTTTGCCTCCGAAATCTCGCTCAATCTCGAAGCTGATAACCGCTCGCAACTCACCATTGTGGTGGATGAGCTCAATGGCGACAATCTGAAAGTAAGGGGCAATGCCCAACTCAACGCGGGGATTTCGCCAAGTGGTCAGGTCTTTATTTTGGGCTTGTACGAAATAACTCAAGGCTCCTATGACCTCACATTTGAGATTCTGAAACGCGGTTTTACCATTCAAAAAGGCAGTCGACTCATCTGGACGGGAGACCCCATGAAAGCCGACGTAGACATCACGGCGGTGTATCCTGTTACGGCTGAATTGACGCCCATTGTTCCGAATGATGCAGATTACAAAAACAAAAAACTTCCGCTTCAGGTATTGCTCAAAATGCAGGGAAGTTTGGAAAAACCCCAAATCACTTTTGATATTCGTCCCGATAAAACGAGAATGTCGGCCGATGAGGTTTCTAGAATAGAAAATGATGGAGTTTTTACAGAACTTCAGCAAAACCAAGCGGCCATGAACAAACAAGTGTTTTCGTTGTTGGTGCTGAATAAATTTTCGGGAGAGCAGTCATCCGATTTCTTTTCGAGTGTGAATCCTGAGCTGATTGCCCGCGAAAGCGTAAGTAAACTGCTGACCGACCAACTCAATATGTTGGCTTCTGATTTGATTAAAGGCGTAAAGTTGGATTTCAACCTCAATTCTACCTCCGTTTCGACCACCACGGGTACTGCCGCCCAAACTGACCTCAATGTGGGTTTGAGCAAAGCCTTTATGGATGATCGCCTCACGGTCAACGTAGGTCGTAATTTTGAGATTGAAGGCGGCGCACGAGCGGCCCGTTCCACCGAAATCATTGACAATGTAAACGTAAATTATAACCTGACCCGGGATGGGCGCTATGCTTTTCGGGCCTACCGAAAAAACCAGTATCAGGCGGTACTGGAGGGGTTTATTGTAGAAACGGGCGTGAGTTTTGCGGTAGTGTTAGATTACGACAAATTGAAAGAAATGTTTAAAAAATGACGTTTAGATTTAGCTGTATACTTCTCATACTCCTGTCCAGTTTTTTGATGGGCTGTTCGGTCTCGCGCTATCTGCCGCCCAACGAGAGCCTGTACGTGGGAGCGGAGGTGAAAATGGCACCCGATTCCAACGTGTCGGCCAAGACAGCTAAAACGGTCAAAGCCGAGCTGGAACCTATCTTGCGGCCCCAACCCAACAGCATGTTGTTGGGGTTTCCCTACAAAGTTTGGTTGTATTATTTTCTGGGAGAGCCCAAAAAAGAAAAGAGTTTTCGGGGATGGTTTCGAAAACGTTTCGGGGAGCCGCCCGTTTTTGCGAGCAAGCGGGCGGTTACGACCAACAGCGCGGTGATTACGAATTATTTAAACAACGAAGGCTACTTTCGTTCTACGGCTTCGGGAGAAATGACCGAAACCAAACGCCGAGCCAAGGCCGTTTATACGGTGGGGTTAAGAAAACGCTATACCATTAAAACGGTTGAATTTATCACCAAAGACAGCTCCGTATTCTCTAAAAATCTTCAACTTACCCAAAAAAATACGCTTTTGAAAGAAGGTGCTCCCTACCGTTTGACGGTCATCGAAGAAGAGCGTAACCGTATTGAGCGTGAGTTAAAAAAACACGGATTTTACTACTTTCGCCCCGATTACCTGATTGTAAAGGCCGATACAAATCTTAATAATCACCAGACGCGCTTATACGTTGAGCTAAAGCCTAATACGACGCAGTTGGCCCTGAAAAGGTATTTTGTTCAAAATATTTACGTCATTTCAGACAATGGACGCTTGAGGACAGATACGCTCGCTGAGGTGACCGGACGACGTGGCAGCATCCGGATTATAGACCCCGCTCAGGCCTACCGCCCACGCATTTTTTATGATGCCATTGGATTTCGAAAGGGGACACTCTACAGCAGCGAACTGCACGATGTCTCGCTCTCGCGGCTTATCAACCTCAAAAATTTTAAGTTTGTCAAAAACCAATTTGAATTGCTGCCCCGTTCAGATTCGGCCTTGTTGGACGTGTATTATTACCTCACTCCCCTAAAAAAGAAAACCCTCCGCGCCGAACTTAGCGGAGTGACGAAGTCAAATAACTTGGCAGGGGCGCAGGTGGGGCTAACTTGGCTCAATCGGAATCTTTTTAGGGCGGCTGAACAGCTCCGTATTACCGCCAATGCAGGATTAGATTTGCAGATAGGGGGCAGAAGTGATACGACTTCCAAAGTGAGGAATTTCTACCGTACAAGTGTGGAGGCGGAGCTATCGTTTCCCCGATTTGTGTTACCGTTTTATAAAGTACGGCCCGATAAAAACCAAACATTGCCCAAGACCACCCTGACAACTGGTTTTGAACAGTTAACCCAGCAGGGGCTTTATCGTCAAACTTCCATTAAATTAAACTGGGGGTATAGTTGGCGAAAAAATACCCAGATTGAGCACACTTTTTTGCCGATTGCCTTGAACGTGGTGAAACCAAAGATTATTGACGGAGAAGCGTTTTTAAAGCTTATTATCGACCCGCTTACCAAACAGCAGGATTTGCTGCGGTACTTTAAAATCTTGGAGGACCGCCTCATTTTAGGGGCACAGTACAATATTGCCTACACGCCTACCCCAAAGCCATTAAGCAAAAATACGCTTGTCATAACGGGTGGGGTCGATTTGGCGGGCAATGTGGCGGGATTGATTGCCAAACGCCGCGAAGAAGGGGGGCAAGTGTTTGGTATTCCGTACGAACAATACGCCCGTTTCGACGCGGAAGTTCGCTATTATCGCAATGTCAGCCCCAAGCTCCGCTGGGCAAATCGTCTTTTGATTGGATTGGGGATTCCGTACGGAAATTCCTTGTCGTTGCCGCAATTTAAGCAGTATTTTGCGGGTGGAACGAACGGAATACGGGCGTTTCGGGCGCGAACGCTAGGCCCTGGAAGTTATAAGTTGGATACGGCTACCACCAACATTTTCGGAAACGTGGCCTTCGGAGATATTCGCTTGGAGGCAAACAGTGAGCTGCGTTTGCGAATAAGTGAGTATTTTGAAGGAGCGATGTTTGCCGACGCAGGCAATATCTGGATGTACCGCAATTACGATGATTCGTTTTATACGCCCGAAGAAAATGCGGTGTTTACCAACCAATTTTACAAACAGGTAGCCGTTGGGGGAGGAATCGGGTTACGGATTATTACCCCTTTTGTGCTCTTACGCCTCGACTTGGCGGTGCCGCTTCGAAAGCCGTGGCTGCCCGAAAACGAGCGGTGGGTGCTCAATCAATTTGATTTACGAAGCAAACCTTGGCGAAAAGAAAATCTAGTGTTTAACATTGCCGTTGGTTATTCTTTCTGATACTTTCCAAACAAAAAGCGCGAATGTGAGCCACATCCGCGCTTTTTGTTTGGAAAAAATAGGCTTATGCCGTTACGGACAAAAGTTGCTCCAGTATAAAACGGCCATCGGTGTTGCCCAAGGCAGGGTCGGAGGCGCGCTCAGGGTGGGGCATCATTCCGAATACATTTTTACCCGCGTTGGTCACGCCAGCAATGTTCTCCAAGCTACCGTTGGGGTTGGCGGCTTGGGTGATGAGACCGTTTTCGTCGCAATAACGGAACAGCACTTGGTCGTTGTCGTTGAGGCTTTTGAGGGTATCTTCGTCGGCAAAATAACGCCCGTCGCCGTGGGCAATCGGAATTTTATAGGCTGTGCGGTCCAAGCCGCCCGTCAAAATCGTGGATTTGCTTTGTGGATTCAAGTAAATGTTGCGGCAGATGTAACGTTGTGAGCTATTGCGCAGCAACACCCCTGGAACCAATCCTGCTTCGGCTACAATCTGGAAACCGTTACAGATGCCCATGACGTACCCGCCGCGGTTGGCGTGGGCAATGACCTCATTCATAATGGGAGAAAAACGGGCAATAGCGCCAGTGCGCAAATAATCACCGTAGGAAAAACCGCCAGGAAGAATTACAAAATCACAGCCTTGAAGGTCGTGGTCTTTGTGCCAAAGTTTTACCACTTCTTGGCCTAAATTGACCCGTAATGTATAGACAGTATCATCGTCGCAATTGGAACCGGGAAAAACTACTACGCCGAATTTCATAGATATAGGAAGTATTGAGCGGATGTTTGATTGACTTACCGCTGCAAAGTTAGGGTTTTAGAGGCGGTATTGGTAACAAAACTTCAGCTAACTTTAAAGAAAACAAAAACTACCCCCTAAAAATCGAATGATAAACCAGCGTAAAATCCAACAAACTTCGGGACAAACCACCGCGCAGAAGTGCAATATTTGTACAAATATTTGCTGACTATTATGGGTATTTTTTTGAATGCGGTAAAATATCCCAATTCGGGTCTTTGTTAACAAAATAGTATCTATGCAAATTTTGAAAAATCTTTTTCAGGTAAGCGGCGACCTTAACGGGCTTACGTTTGACCAACCTGGGGCGTTATGGAACGATGGAAACGCATACGTGCTAAAAACCCCACAAGGGCTAATCCTGTTTGACTCTGGATGTGGTGAAACCATCGAGCAACTCTTCGATAATATGCGCTACTGGGACCTCGCACCCGAGGAAATCCAATATTGCCTCCTGACACACGCCCATCTGGACCACGCTGGAGGGGCGCATATTCTTAAAAAAAGAGGCGTAAAAATTATGGCCGTGGCCGAAACCGCCGAGGCTATTGCAGCGGGCGACGAGCGCTGCTGTGGCTATTTGTACCATAAAACCTTTCAGCCCGTTATGGTAGACCAAGTTTTAGCCGACCGACAGAAACGTAATCTATTGGGGGTAGAAATTGAGGTGATGCACTTGCCTGGCCACAGCATGGGTTGCACCGCCTATTTGTTTACGTGGGAACAAAAGCGAATCGTCATCAGTGGAGATGTGATTGGCACCTTGCTGAGTGGTGATTTTGGGTGGAGTGGATCCATTGATTTCGACAAAAAAAACTACATTGCTTCTTTACGTCGGTTTGCTAAAATAGAGACCGATATTATGTTGCCCGGCCATGGCATGATTTATTTCCACAAGCCGCGTCGGCGAGTGGAAGAAGTGCTGAATGCGGCCTTGATGCAATGGCGATAAAAAATGGTTGTCGAGTCCATTTTTAGAGGCTAGACAACCATTTTTTAGACAGATTTTCCGCTTCTCGTCAATCAATTCGCTTTGGAGAAATGAGGTTTTTGCTAATTCCCCAGAACAATTTCTTTCTCTTTGTAACCGCCTCGGGTGGAAGAAAGCTTCACTTTTGCCTTGACTGGACCTTTTTGGTTGAGTTTTACTTTGAAAATGGCTTCTTTTTGTTCGCCAACTTTGGTGTATCCAGTGTAAATCGTTTTGTCAAATAAGGCAGGTTCTATGATGGTTACCTTTGCGTCTTCGTAGCCTTTGAGTAATGCCTTGTCAAAGTCCAGCGAAACCCGGTCTTCTTGCACTATTTTGACCAATTTGGCCTGCTCCAGCGCAACAGGGAGCTTCCCCGAGTTGCTCCACGTTACTTTTATTTCGTATTCGTTGTTGGCGAGGGCCTTCACATTCACGTCTTTCAGGTCAATCTGCGGCAATTCTTTGGCCATCGCCAAGTTGAATTTTGACTGTTTGGTAATCCAGTTTTCCAACTGCCATGCGGGGCCATTTTGTGCAAAGAATTTAGGATGAAAACCGCCGATTTCGACTTCACCCAATATGGGGTGCATAAGTTTTGTCCAGGGTTTGAAGCCATTCTTTTTGTTAGCTTCGTCGTCCCACAAGAGGCCGTCGTACTCATCATAAGCACCATCTTTATTGTAGTCTTTCATGGCACCGCCGTTCCAAAGTTCGTCACCGTACCACACCGAGCCGTAATAAAAATAGCCGAAGTCAGGTCCGTGGCCAAACAAGGGTTGAGGCTTGGTGGGATCGCCTGTGGTGCGGTCGGTTTTGCTGCGGGTGGCGTAAGTATCATATACATCACCAGCCCACGGATAACCCGTAAAGGCTAATCCCAGGCTATCCATGTGTTTGTAAATCGCCAAATCGCTGGGGAACATACTTTCGGTGCTCTTGGAAGTCGAAGGCGGGCGCAGGTGCATTGGCACGCGTGTATCCATCGAGTTGACGACCGAGATGTTAGGATGAGCCAGCAACCACAAAACCGTGGAGCGCGTTTCAATTTCACTCAATGGGTACTCGCCCGCACCACCTTGCGTGTAGCCGCGCCCCGTAAGGTCGCCGCCTTGGTCGGGGCGCCAATTTTCGGGATAATTGCGGTGGTTGTCTAGGCCGCCAATGCCGTCTTCGTTGTATTTGCCGTCGCCGTCGTTGTCAATGCCTTCAGTGTAGACCAACCAATCTCCTTTGCCTTCCAAGACGCGTTTCATCAAGCGCCCCGACGGGTCGCGGGGGTCGAGTGTATAGTCGGCTTTTTCTTTTTCTTCTTTGGTAACGGCTTTTTTTCGGATTTGATAAATCACCCCGTCGCCGTCGAGGTCTTCTTCGGGGTCTTCGTCCAGCAGGCCATCGCGGTCATCATCTTTGGGCCGCACGGTGCTTCGGTTGCGTTGCGCCGTAAAAAGGTACATCGTAGACCCGTCGGGATTATTTTCGGGGCGCAGATAAATGGATTTGGTATCTACGAGTTGAGTAATAGACGCATCTTTACCGTAGTTTTCGAGTAAGTGCTGCGTAAGCCAGAGAATGGCTTCACTGCTCGTTACCTCGCCGCTGTGCCGCCCAGCCTCAAAATAAGCCGCAGGTTTGTCGGTATGTTTGCCCGTTTTTTTGTTGGTAATGGTCATTTGCAGGATGGGGCGTCCCTCGTAACTTTTAGCTACTTCGTAGAGGTCTACGATGTCGGGATATTGGGCGGCCCATTTTCGATACCAGTGGTACATTACATCGGGTGAGTGATAAACGTCGAATGTCAGTTTATTGCTGGGCTGGTATTCCACATCTTTAAAATAATGTTTCTTAAAAAAGCTAACGCCGTGTCGCTCGCCTTTGACGGTGTAAAACTTACTGGCAGTGTCTTGTTCGGGCCATTTTTGCTCACCATAATAGGGTTTCTGGGCGGTGGCATTTGCCAACGTAAACAGCGATAGAAGCAGTATAAAGGGTTTTTTCATAAGAAAATAAATAGGAAAAAAGTGGAAAATACTATTTGGTTTTAATGGGTTAATTTTCAGGCTGATATTACTAAAATTTATCTTCTGGGCGTAATATTGAATGGAGTAATTTTCTGAAAAAAAAAGACGTTGGTTAATGATTGTTAATCGCCATGTTTAGGAGACTCCAATTGAAATAGAATTGGGGGAAATTTCGTTTCATATGCAACTGAACTACGTCGCCGAAATGTGCGCCAACGACCAAGGGAAGTTTCATTTAACCAAAAGAAATGTCATGAAAACAATCCATAAAATACACGCCGCTTGCTTGTTCTTTGTACTGGCCATCGGGTTGACCCTTCCGAGCAATGTTCTTGCCCAGCCCGGGGTGGGTATTTCGCGGCAGGACTTTTATAATGAACTCTCTCCCTACGGCGACTGGATGGACAACCCGTCGTATGGTCAGGTGTGGCGGCCGCGCGTATCGCAAGATTTTCAGCCTTATGCCACCGATGGACATTGGGAAATGACCGAATACGGCAATACCTGGGTTTCAGACTACGAATGGGGATGGGCCCCTTTCCATTATGGTCGTTGGCTGTTTGATGATTACTACGGGTGGATTTGGGTTCCGGGCGATGAGTGGGGGCCGGCTTGGGTATCTTGGCGCTCAGGTGGAGGATATTACGGCTGGGCACCTTTGGGCCCTGGGATGGGAATTGATATAAATATTAACATCAACATTCCGTATAATTATTGGGTCTTTGTACCTGATATTTACATTAGAAGCCCGCGCGTGTACAGTTACTGCGTACCACGCAACCGAATCGGCGTTATTTATGGCGGAACATCTTATCTCAACAACTATTATCGTTACAACAATCGAGCCTATGTATATGGCCCACAACGCTATGATATTGAACGCATAACGCGTAATCGTATCAATGTGTACAGGGCTGATGATCTTTACCGTCAGGGGCGAGGTCGTAGTTATGCCCGTGGCAACGGCAATAATCGTCAATACGACTCGCGGCCCAATTACAATGACCGAGGGCAGTGGAATAATAACGACCGTCGAAACCAAGCACCGCGCTATGACGACCGGGTATCACGCCACGAACGTGACCGTTATGACAACTATAACCAAGGACGTGAGCAGCGGCCAAACCATCCGCAACCGCGTCAAGATGACCGACCCTACACAGCTCCAGAGCGTGGCAATGCCCAACGGACTTGGTCGGACAATAACGGCTCAAATCAAAATCAGCAGCCTCGTACAAATAATCGGGAGCCCGTACCGCAGCGCTCGTACGAAAGTCGGGAGAATTTGCCCCAACGCCGAAACAATGATGCTCCCCAACCACCGCAGCGCACTGCGGAGCCTCGGCAGCAATCCCCCTCTCGCGGCAGTCGTGAGTCGGCCCAGCCACGAACTCAGGAGCAGCGGAATGCACCAGAGCAATCAACGGAAGGTAGTGGTAGACGCAGAAATTAAGGGCTGATTTTTAGGAAAATCGAAGTAAGGTTAAATAATAATGGACGTAAATCGGAGTATAAAAACCCTGGTTTACGTCCATTTATTTAAGAACTGCGTGAAGGTATCTTTGTACTGGTCGCTGACGGGAATTGTGACATTGCCGATTTGAATATTGTTGCGGGTCAGAGAGGTGATTTTATCCAACGAAACAATAAAGGACCGGTGTACCCGCATAAATTTCCGGGTGGGAAGTCGGTCTTCGAGGGCTTTAAGGCTGGTGAGTGATAAAATCGGTTTTGTGGTGCTCTGTAAATGGACTTTTACGTAGTCTTTGAGACCTTCTATGTACAAAATATCATTGTACGATACGCGCACCAATTGGTATTCTACTTTCAAAAACAGTGAGTCTTCTTCGGGTTCTGGGGCGGTGGGGACAGGAGCTACCGTGGTTGCGGGCCGATTAATTAATTCAAAATAGGCTTTAGCTTTGGTAGCCGCCCGCAAAAATTCTTCGTAATTAAACGGTTTGAGCAGATAATCCAAGGCGTCTACTTTGTAACCTTCTAGGGCGAAATTGTTGAAAGCCGTCGTAAAAATAATGCGGGGTCCTACGCCTCCTTGTTGCGATTGCCCCAACACCCTTGCCAGTTCAATGCCCGTCAAATCGGGCATTTGAATGTCCAAAAAAATCACATCCACCTGCTGATGATGCAACGCCTGCAATGCTTCAATGGCGCTGGAATATTTACCGACCAAATGTAGAAAAGGCGTTTTTTCAATGAAAACACTCACCAAGCTAAGGGCGAGGGGCTCGTCATCAACGGCGATGCAGTTAAGCGTCATAATGCGCAGGGCTTAAAGTGGACGTTTGCTGTTTAAGGGGGGCCGTATGGAGGGTCAATTCTACCAAATACTCATCGTTGGGGGTTTGTTCTGTAATAACCAAAGCATACCGATTAGGATACAATAAATCAAGCCGGCGACGCGTATTGACCAAGCCTATTCCGTTACTTTCATCCAACGTAACCCTTTTTTCACTAAAGAGCGTATTCCTGACTTCTACCCGTAGGGTTTGTTCGATTTGGGTCAAGCCAATGAAAATTTCGCTGGGACGCGTAGCGCTGACCCCGTGCTTGAAGGCATTTTCAAGAAAAGGCAAAAGCAGCATCGGCGCAATAGCTACGTCTTGATGGGCGGCGGGCAGGTCAAAAGTTACTTTGACTTTGTCGGTCAAGCGGAGCTGCATCAATTGAATATAATCCTGCAAAAAAGCAATTTCCTGGCTGAGTCTTACGGTGCCTTCCTTGGTTTCGTACAACACGTAGCGCATCATACGCGACAAACGGTGCAGGGCTTCCTGGGCCGATTCTACGTCCATCATGGTGAGGGCGTAGATGTTGTTGAGGGTGTTGAAAAAAAAGTGTGGATTGATTTGGGCTTTCAGAAACGAAAGCTCTGAGACTACTTTTTCCCGTTCGAGTTGTTCTCGAATTTGGGTATCCTTCTGCCATTTTTGTACCACTGTTAAACTGGTACTGACCCCGAGTGATAACAGCGAATACAAAAAGGTAAACATATCAAAACGGTGCGCACGGTTGGGGTTGAAAGGACGGTCTGGACGGATGGCCTTATGCCATAGTTCTGGCAAGTTGAGCCAAGATTCTACCCCTTGAATGGTCCAGTAAATGATTATAACGGCCCCTACAATAGAAGTGATGTACCAAAGTGAGTGATTTTGAAACAATAAACGAGGCAGAAGAACCTTGGCATTGAGGTAGAAAGCACCCGCGAGCAATCCCAATAATATACCTTGCTTTATCCAATACTCATCGGGCATCGTAAAACGCCCCCCAAAGGGTGGCATCATGACCAGAGCGGCCAACAGCCCCCATGCTAATATATGGATAACAAGGGTTATATTTTTTCTATTTGGACGAAGCAACATAGTTGTATTTTTTTTAGGTCGGTCGATAGGAATACAAATCGACTTTTTCAAAATGACAACAATCCTATTAAAACAATTTCATACTTCTTCTATCAATCGCCAGTTTACCAATATTTACCGATAATTGAACATTTTTTATCTTTAAAGCTACCTGATGTACCTTATTTGTGCCAAAAAAGGCAACTCATCGGTCATTAATCGCTCCTTGTCGGCATTATGAAGGCGGTCGGTCTATTGTATTTTTTTGTGAATATAAGTCGGCGTTACTTTGAATCATCAAAACGGGGGAATCCGTCATCAATATAAAAGAAACGTGACGACAAACAAATAAAAAATGAAAAAACTTATCACTTCCATTCTTTTTGCGTTAGGTATGACAGCCGCCTACGCTCAGTTTCCGGGAGGTCCTGGCGGTATGCCAAGCGGCGATGGAAACGGCCGAAATAGAAATACTAACAACATGCAGTCGCCTGCCTTGAACCTAGAAGGAACTGCTCCGAAAGGCAATTCAAAGATAACAGGTTTTGTCATTGATTCAGCGGCAACAAAAGCCGTGGAATTTGCCAACATTGCCCTTTACAGCAAAGCGACCGGTAAGGCCGTAGACGGGACCATGGCCGATGAAAAAGGAAAGTTTACCCTTAAAAGCATTGCCGTTGGGGAATATAAATTGATGATTTCCTTCATCGGATATAAAGATAAAACGATTGACAACTTAAAAATTGCTAAAGGCCAAGACATTGATTTGGGCGTCATCAAAATGAACCCTGATATCAAAACGCTTGACGAAGTTGTGGTAACGGGCGAGAAATCTCTGATTGAAGAAAAAGTAGACCGCTTGGTGTACAACGCCGACAAAGACCTCACAGCCCGGGGCGGTGATGCGGCTGATGTGCTAAAAAAAGTGCCGATGCTGTCGGTGGATTTGGACGGAAACGTATCGCTTCGTGGTAGCCAGAATATTCGGGTGTTGATCAACAATAAGCCTTCGACGATTGTAGCGAGTAGCATTGCCGATGCCTTAAAAATGATTCCCGCAGATTTGATTAAATCAGTAGAAGTAATCACTTCTCCTTCGGCCAAATACGATGCAGAAGGCTCAGCGGGGATTATCAATATCATCACTAAGAAATCAACGCTGCAAGGGCTTACCCTTAGTGCTGATGCGGGAGTAGGAGCGAGGGGTTCAAACCTTAGCCTCAATGGAAACTATCGCCAAGGCAAATTGGGAATTACGCTGGGAGGATTTGGACGGGCTTTCTACAACAAATCTGCCACTTCTTTAGACCAAACTATTCTGCAAAACGGCGCTTCGTTGTTGACAAAACAAACCTCTGATGCGTATGATAATGGGCTCTTTGGTCGCTACAACATTGGCTTTGATTATGAATTAAGTAAAACACAATCATTGACCGCTGGCGTAAGCTTCGGAACCCGTAACATGGTTCGTTCGCAAGACATGACAAGCAACCTGTTTACTAACAATGCGCTGACTTCTACTACGTATCGGGATGTGACTACCAAAGACTTATCCAACAACGTAGACATGAACCTTGATTATATCCGCACCTTCAAAGTGCCTGGTAGAGAGTGGTCTATCTCAACGCAATACAGCCGCAATAACCTTACCAACAACTTCAATGCCGATTTGCTGAGCGAAAGTAGCGCCTTATTGAGCCGTCAGAAAAACCTGAATGCCAACCTCAACCAAGAAGCTACGATTCAGACCGATTATCAAACGCCCATCAAGAAAAATCAAATGATTGAGTTTGGGGCCAAAACCATTATGCGTCAGGTAAATAGCGATTTTAGCTATCAGGTAGCTGGGCCTACGGGTGCCTTTGCCGCCGACGCTCGCAACCCTGTTGGTAATTTGGATTACAGTCAAAGCATTGTGTCGGGATACTTGTCTTACACCTATTCAACCACCAATAAATACACATTCAAGTTGGGGTCACGGTATGAGTACACCACCATTGATGCCAAAGACCAAATCGGTAAAATCTCGATTCCTAGCTACGGAACGCTCGTGCCAAGCATTAACGTATCCAAAACCATCAAAGCAGGAACAACCTTGAAAGCCGCCTATAACCGTCGTATTCAACGTCCAGGCCTGCAACAGTTGAATCCCAACTACAACGCTGCCAACCCGTTCAATATCAGCATCGGAAATCCGAATCTAAGACCTGAAATGACCAATAACTTTGAGTTGAGCTTAAGCACTAGCATCAAGAAAACCTACTTAAATGCCTCGTTATTTAGCCGCTCTACCAACAACAGCATCATGCGCCTGAGCGCTCCTTCAGATACCTTGGCGGGGGCCATTATTACTACTTTCCAAAACATCGGTAAACAACAAGTGATGGGTGCCAACGTATTTGCCAACGTGTACCTGACGCCCAAATGGACATTGAACGGAGGCGTAGATGTGTATTATAACTACCTCGAAGGAAAAGTACAAGGAGTGGATGGGACTTCGATTAATACCAGCAACTCTGGAATCGTTATTGGCGGACGTTTGATGTCGAGCCTCGCCCTTAACAAAGGTTGGGCTATGCAACTACACGGCGGGATGCGCGGAAACCAAGTTACGCTTCAAGGAGTTCAGGGTAGTTTCTACATGTACTCATTTGGGGTGAAGAAAGACCTTAACAACAAAAAAGGAAGTATTGGTTTAGCTACCGAAAACTTCTTTGGTGGAATGAAGATGAAATCGACCTCAGTGACACCGATATTGAACCAAACGATGGTCAACAATATCTATAACCAAAACATCAAATTGACGTTCAGTTATAAAATTGGTAAAATGAGTTTCGTTGCTCCCAAGAAAACCAAAGGTGTGAAAAACGACGACGTCAAAGAAGGTGGAGACAACAACTAAATTCTTCCCCTGACAATCCAAAATAAACCGCGATGAATGTATTAAAAATAGGGTTGGCTTCAATGGCAAGTGTTGTAGCCAACCCCTATCAAGCAATCCCTGAGGTACAGGGATTGTTTGTTTCACACTTCGAAAATATTCTAGGAACGTCGTTTGATTTAAAGATTGTGGCTCGTTCTTATGCCGTAGCCCGGCAAACAGAAAAGGTTGTTTTAGCAGAAATAGAGCGTCTGAACCACATTTTTGGTATCTGAAGATTTGTGGGCGGTTTTGAACGAATTTACGGAATGGCATCAGCAAACAAATGGCGCCCTCAATGCCGCAGCGGAGGTTGTTAATCAACTTTGGCAAAAAGCCGCTCAAACGCAGACCCTGCCCTCGGAAACCGAACGACTGAAGGTGGTCTTGGCGGCCAATCAACCCCACTGGAATCTTGACCCCGCCCATCAAACCGCTACCCGACTCAGTCAAACCCCATTGCGACTGCATACGTTTGCTAAAAGCTATATTTTGAACCGTGCCGCCGAAGCGGCCCTAAAAAACGCGGACGTTGATGCGGTGGTTTTAACCAGCGGTGGTGACTTAGTCGTACGGGG
>JAIXPV010000128.1 GCA_027486105.1 Runella sp.
CCCAGTCGTACTGCGTTTGCGGTTTTAACTTTTCTTCAATCGAAAATTCAATTTGATATACGTCCGTCAATGCTTTCAACGCGGCCTGAATAGCATCCTTTTCGGATTTACTTTTGAGAGCCAACAACACATTGACCGAATTGTTGGGCAGAGGCTGGGCTTCAAATTTTTCATTTGGGGGTAACACCGCCGCAACCGTCAATTGATTGGCTTGATTAACAAACAACTTATGTTTATCTGCAAATTCCAAGTAGGGCTTGCGGTTTTTTGACAACGTATCCACGATGGAATGTAGGGTGAACGTACCTGGCACAAAGATGTTTGGCACTTGACTTAACCCCTGACCATTAACGAAATATATCTCAAATTGCTTCGTCTGTACTTCCCGATTCAATTCATGGGCTTTGTTGATGCTCGTTTGTAATTCCAACGGATGCATCACTCCCGAATAGGTAGGTGAGGTTATGTTGTTCAATGACTCCAATGTTGCCCCTATTTTATATATTTTCTCCCCTTTTTTGAGGGCCTCTTCCAGTTCAAATTTATAATTGTCAACCACCAAAGGATTCAGTTGTACCAAGTGGATTTTTTTAGGAGGCTGATTGCTTGTAGCCCAATGCAGGATAGGTTTTGCCAATAAAAATGCCAACATCAAAACCAATAAACACCTGATTATCAGCAACAAAATATTATCTAAGCGCATACCTCGTGAGGGTTGTAAGTCCTTCTCCGTCAGCCAATGCGTTGCCGCCCAATTGAGCAATTGTCCCTTTTTCTGGTGCCAAAAATGGAGGGCGATAGGAATTCCAACCGCTAAACTTCCCCACAACATCAAAGGGTTTAAAAATTCCATTTACTATGTTTTCGGGTTAAATGTGTCTTAATGTAGTTTTCAAGCCAATACTTTCGGTTTTGAGAAACCGAAAGCACAGGAATATCATTTATTCTTTTTTCGTAACGCCTCTGAAATCACCGAAGCAATGGAGTCGTGCAAAGTGGTCCGAATCAAATGTACGTTCGGGATTTGCAATGCTTCGTCTAAATCAGCCAAGTAGACGGAGGCTTTTTTTTGGACCTCTTCTTTGATAGTCGATGCTTCCAGCTCCATTTCTTTTCCCGTTTCCAAATCCTTAAACCGATAAAAACCATTTAGATTGAAATGCAATTCTTCGGCTCCAAGTACCTGAAAAATAAGGATTTCGCGGCGCGGATTGGCTACGCTCTGAATGAGTTTCATCCATTCATTATTCACCTGCAGAAAATCAGACGCAAATACGAACAACTCTTTGTGTTTTTGTTGAAAATGGGGGAATTTAGGATGCTCGTTCTGCCACGTTCCCGTTGCTTCGGCTTTTTCCAATTCGTACAAAATCCGTTGAAAAGCTTGCTTTCCTGCGGGCACGAGGGTTTCTAGGTCTCCATTTTGTAAGGCATACAAACTCATCTGGTCACTTTGTCGGTATCCCAAATACGCCAACGACGCCAGCAAAATCTTGCAATAATTTAGGCGGCTGATGTCTTTTTCAGCATAATTCATCGACCCCGACAAGTCCAATACAAATCGAATATGGAAATTACTTTCCGTGGCAGATTCTCGTACCAAATGTTTTTGGGTACGGGCGTAGAGTTTCCAATCGATGCGTTTGGGATCGTCGCCGGGTTCATAGTGCCGATATTGCTCAAATTCAATCCCAATACCCGAACGTTTACTGCCATGAATCCCCAACATCAGCTCTTCACTAACCAGTTTACCCGCGATTTGAAGGTTATTTAGTTTGATGAGTTCGGTAGTGAGCATAGCTATCCTTTCAATAATTCCGCCACGACATCATCTGTTGTGATATTCTCGGCTTCGGCCCTAAAATTGAGCGAAATACGATGACGCAATACCGGATAAGCCAATAGTTGAATGTCTTCGGGAATAACCGAAAATCGTTGGTTCAACACCGCCCTGGCCTTAGCGCAGAGGATCAACGCTTGCCCTGCCCGCGGCCCCGCCCCCCATCCGCACCATTTTTTGACAAAGGCCGATGATGTAGTAGCTGGACGCGTTGAGCGGACCAATTGATTCACTTTCACAATCAATTCGTCGCTGATGTGAACTTGACGTGTTAGTTTTTGTAAATCCATAATTTCTTGGTCAGTAAGAATGGTTTGCAGGCTTTTACTACCAAAACCAGTGGTATTTTTCAACACATCTAATTCCTCCTGTTCGGACGGATAGCCTAGCTTGATATACAACAAAAAACGGTCAAGTTGAGCTTCGGGCAAAGGGTAGGTACCCGCTTGTTCAATAGGGTTTTGGGTAGCAATAATCAAGAACGGGCGCGGTAGGTCATAATTTGTACCCGCATAGGTCACTTTATATTCCTGCATGGCCTCCAACAACGCCGCTTGCGTTTTAGGCGGCGTACGGTTGATTTCATCTGCCAAAACGATGTTGGCAAAAATGGGCCCTTGGTTAAATTTAAAAAACTTTTTGCCCGTTTCGTGGTCTTCCTCTAAAATCTCGGTCCCGATGATGTCGCCTGGCATTAAATCAGGAGTAAACTGCACCCGTTTAAATTTCATTTCGAGGGCTTCGGCCATCGTTTTCACCATGAGCGTTTTGGCCAATCCAGGCACGCCTTCCAACAAACAATGTCCGCCTGCGAGTAGTGAAATCAAAATTTCATTGATTACTTCCTCTTGCCCGACGATTACTTTGCCAATCTCTTTTTTCAGGTGTGGTAGCTTCGATACCAGTGTTTTGTAGTGGGCTAAGTCCTGTGTTTCCAATGCTTAAACGGTTGTTAATGCGTAACTAATAATGTTTACTCCAAATTTTGTATTGTCTTCGGCCAACCAACGCTTATTTCTAAAATCATAATCCCACTCACAGCCATAATCTTTGTTGCTATACAAAACCCCAATTCGTCCGTTGACTTCAATTGCCTTCAGGTAGTCATGGACCAAATCATCGCCCCAGCCGTTGAGTTCAAAACTTGTTGTGGGCGGGCCTTCAAAATGAAAAAACGAATGATAAATGGGATGGTCGTTGGGGATTTTCTGTAAGGCCTTCGGCCCAAAAGTGCGCGCCATTTCCTGCTCAAACGACTTGGCAAACAGCCCGTCGATGTCGTGATTACAATCATCCACAAACACAAAACCACCGTTTTCAACGTATTTTTTAAAATGGTCGCGTTCCTGACTTGAAAACTCTACCAATTTATGTCCGCTCAAATAACAGAAGGGGCTTCTAAACAACTCGGTACCCGTCAATTGCACAATTTTTTCTTTTTCATCAATCGGAATGGTAGTATACTCCACCAACGAATTGAGGAGATTGGACGGCATCCGTTGGTCGGTGTCCCAATCTCCCGAAGAATACTGAATCCGGGTAAAAAAAAATGGTCTCATACGTGGAAAATAATTAACCTCACGCCTGCGGCCCCTACTTCTTAAGCAAGGAGTAAGGGGCCGCGGGCGTGGAGCTACACCGCGTCAGAAAGGGATGAAAATGTAAATTCCCTGATTTTCATCGGTGGCAAAATATAATTTAGGTCTGATTCCGTACTAACCACCCGCTCAGGAATCCCTAAGGTTTCAAGATTATTCAGCATGATGATTGGGCTTTCGTTGAAACGGAAGTTCTTGATAGGATATTTTATTTTTCCATCTTCGATATAAAATGTCCCGTCGCGGGTGAGGCCCGTAAGCAAAAGTGTTTGCGGGTCAACGGAACGGATGTACCAGAGTTTGGTGACCAAAATACCGCGTTTGGTGCTTTTAATCATCTCGTCCAAAGTCGCCGTTCCTCCTTCCATAATCATATTATTGGGGTTTGGAACGGGTTTCACCCCTTTTTTCTGCGCCCAAAACCGAGAATAAGAAAGGTTTTTCACGACTCCCTTGTCAATCCACAGCGTTTTGGCCTGGGGTTGTCCATCTCCCGACCATGCCGCTGCGGGCAAATCGGGATGTGTTGGGTCAGAATAAAACGTAACACGCTCATCTACAATTTTTTCCCCCAGCTTGGTTTTTCCGCCTGGCTTGCTGAAGAACGAGCGACCTTCGTCGGCGCTGCGGGCATCCATTCCAAAAAAGATACTTTCGACCAATACCGCCGCCGCCGTTGGCTCTAAAATCACGGTGTATTTTCCTGGCTCAAGCGCCTTAGCGCCTTTGGAAGCCAACGATTTCTGAACGGCAATTTTGGTAGCCGCGGCCGTATCCAGTTTATTGAAATCATTATATCCTTTGGCAACGTAGCCCGAGCCCGTACCGTCTTCTGTTCTGACCGTAAGCGAAAAGTTAACGTTGGTATTTTTGTAATACGCAAACAGTCCTTTCGAATTCATCATGGCGGTAAAGCCTTTACGGTCTTCCATAAATCCCGCCGCTGCGAGGCCCTGTTTGCTCGACAATTCAAGGCTTTTCGCAACCGCTTCGGCCCGTTTGTCGGGGGTGATGCTGGCGGTAGATTCAAAATAACCGTTGGATTTAATGTATTGCTGCGGCTCCAATACACCCACGTGTTCGGGGTTTTCAGGCGCAAGTCGCGCCAATTCTTCCGAACGACGTACCACTTTTTCGAGCGAGGCATCGTCAAATTCATCGATAGAAGCAATGCCTACTTTTTTACCGAAGGATGATTGAACGGAAATATCTTTGTTGGTCATGGCTCCACTGGTGGAGACTTCATTGCGGGCGTAGCGAAGATTTCCGCGTATTTCGCCGAGCAGATTCACTTCACATTCATCTGCTTTTGAAAAGCTCAACACCTTTTGTAGCAAGGCCTTGGCTTCCGCTTCAGTTAATATAACTGC
>JAIXPV010000232.1 GCA_027486105.1 Runella sp.
GCTTTGCAGGCTTTTACCCATTGCTGTTGGTGGCCAGTGGTGTCTCCTTCAACCAACGGGCGGGTGGGAGCGGGGAATTTTACGTCCTGTAATTGCCCTTTCACAAATAACTTAGGATTGTTGCCAAACAGCTCACAAGCGAGTACTCCTTTGGTTCCGATAAACATAACGCCGCCGTCAATACTGGCAAATATTTTTTCGTAATCGCAACCTTCGGGTATTTTGGGTCGGATGCCACCGTCGTACCACGAAAGACTCAACTCGGGGTATTTCTTAGAACTTGGGTTGGGGAACTTAAAGTGGATTGACGTGGCTTGTGGGCCAATGTCGCCAAAGAAAGCCTCTTTGAAAAAGTCGGCATATACCGAACTCGCCGAACACTCAACGGAAGTAGGATACCCCAATTTGAGGCTACGAAACGGTACGTCCATGAAGTGGCAACCCATGTCGCCGAGTGCGCCCGTACCAAAGTCCCAATAACCGCGCCAACGCGTGGGCATGTAGGCTTCGTGGTACTCGCGGTAAGGAGCAGTACCGAGCCACAAATCCCAGTCTACTTCGGCTGGAATGGGCATGGTTTCTTTTTTATCTCTGGGCGATTTTACCCCCTGCGGCCACACGGGGCGGTCGGTCCATACCTCCACAGTATGTACTTCTCCAATCATGCCCGACTGAACAATGGCCTCGGTTTGGCGGGTACCTTTGCCGCTGGAGCCTTGGTTGCCCATTTGGGTCACAAGTTTCTTTTCTTTGGCGAGTTGGGTCAGCATTCTGGCTTCCCAAATATCATGCGTGAGGGGTTTTTCGAGGTAAATATGTTTGCCCAATTGCATAGCGGCACTACCGATGACGTAATGCATGTGATCGGGGGTAGTGACGATGACCGCGTCGATGTTTTTGGCTTCTTTTTCCAACATCTTTCGGTAATCTTTATAGTAGGGTGCACTGGGAAACTGCTTACGAAACTTCACAGCCTGGCGGTCATCCACGTCGCAAAGCGCTACGATGTTGTCTGAGCCATTGTTGTAGGCCAATGGAATATTGACTCCCGCTTTGCCGCCGCAGCCCACGGCAGCCATGTTTAGCTTGTCGCTGGGAGCCACAAAGCCCTTGCCTAGCACATGACGGGGTACAATCATAAACCCTGCGGCGGTTACGGCGCTTCCTTTCAGAAAGCCACGGCGGTTAACCTTTTTTTTGTTTTTGGAATTCATAGGTTTGTGAAGAAAGAATTTGTTAGCCAAAAGCAGCCTGTAAGCGGTTTTTACTCGCAACTGGTTTGCAAACAGGAGAGTACAGGGTGAAGGTAGAAAAACGCTTGCTGTATCTTTCGACAAAAAAGACGTAGTACTAAACCCTTTCATCATGCAGGTATTATTTGGTGTTATTTATCACTTCATCGGCGGTTTTGCTTCCGGTAGTTTTTATATTCCTTACAAAAAAGTACGTGACTGGTCGTGGGAGAGTTATTGGATTGTTGGCGGGCTGTTTTCGTGGCTATTGGCACCGTTTATTGCCGCCTATCTGACCGTGCCCAACTTTATGGACATTATTCGTAATACCGACAGCACTACCCTATTTTGGACGTACGTTTTGGGAGTACTTTGGGGCATTGGCGGTTTGACCTTTGGCTTGACCATGCGCTACTTGGGTATGTCGCTTGGTATGGCCATTGTATTGGGCTTTTGTTCGGCCTTCGGAGCGTTGATTCCGCCGATTTATCGCGATTTGTTTACTGACGACACTAAAGGAACTTTTTCGAGTATGTTGGGAAGCACGGGCGGACAAATCGTGTTGTTGGGGGTAGTGGTTTGTTTGGCTGGCATTTATATCTGTGGAAAAGCGGGTGTAATGAAAGAAAATGAACTTTCGGATGCCGAAAAGAAAGAAAGTGTCAAAGAATTTGATTTTTGGAAAGGCCTCATCGTGGCAACCATTTCGGGTGTTTTGAGTGCTTGTTTTAACTTTGGTATCGAAGCCGGAAAAGTAATGGCCGAAGCCGCGCTGGTAAATGGTAGTAACCCTTTATTTCAGAACAACGTCATTTTTGTGCCGCTGCTGTGGGGTGGGCTTACCACTAATTTTATCTGGTGTATGATTCTTAATACCCGCAATCGTACTTTCGGCGATTATACCAACGCCAAAGCTCCGCTCAAAACCAACTATATCTTCTCGGCCATCGCCGGCACAACGTGGTTTTTGCAGTTCTTTTTTTACGGAATGGGCGAAAGCAAACTCGGTAACGGAGCCAGTTCGTGGATTCTGCACATGGCGTGCATCATTATTGTTTCCAACGTGTGGGGAATCTATTTTAAGGAATGGAAAGGCGTAAATGCCAAGACCTACCGCACCATTATTTTGGGTATTGCCACCGTTATTTTATCGGTTTTCATTGTCGGAATCGGGAACTATTGGTAGCAGTGTTATGGGGAAAGTACTATGAGACGTTGGAGGATATGCAGAGGATTTTTTACTGCCTATTCTCCAATGTCTGGGTTTATTGGGCAGGCTTATAATCGCCAACGTTGATGACTTTGTCACAAAAATCGTATTCGGCAGGAACGTTGGAGCAGAGCAACAGCAGTTGATTGGGGGCTAAACGTTGTACTTCCTCGCGGTACCACGCCGACCATTTAGCGTCAAGGTTGGAGGTGGGTTCATCCAGCATCACTGCGGGTACATCCGAAAAAAAGGCCAATGCCAATTTGAGGCGTTGCTTCATTCCCGAAGAAAAATATTTGATGGCTTTGGTTTTGGAGGCGTCCAATTCAATGCGTTGGAGGATTTCTTGGTTGGTAATTCCCGCTTTGAATGGCTTAAAGCCCGCGTGAAAATTGAGTAATTCGACCAAGCTGAATTCTTCAATCAGTTCGAGATAAGGAGCCGCGAGTACGATTTGGCGGTACCAATCGTCTTCGTCAATGATTTTATTTGATAATTGGTACGTTATTTTTCCTTCAGTAAGGGGCATCACGCCCGAAATGACTTGGAGCAGGGTGGATTTTCCGCTGCCGTTGGGGCCTACAAACGTGTAGCTATTTCCAGCGTTGAGTTCAAGTGTTAGATTCCTGAAAATCCATTCGCGGTTAAAACGCTTCCCCAGTCCATCAATGATAACTTGCATACTTTACTTTGTCAAACGCGATGAGTCTAACACGAAAGTATTCCAACTCATCGCTAAAAATTTCGACAAAGTTATCAACTAAAGTTTGGCTTCCGTCCACCATTGCTTAAATAACACTAAATCTTTTTTCATCGCCGTCAGTAACTCCTGAGAGCTGATGCTGAGTTTTTTAGCCCCGTTTTCGGCCCCGCCCAACGGATATTCGTAGTGCATCGTGATGGGTAACTGAAGATTATATTGTTTCAGCAACTCCATGTATTTGGGCCAATTGACCACACCTTCACCCAACGGGCAGCCTTGTTTTCCCCATTTGTCGTTTTTCTTGGTCCAGAAAAAATCTTTGATGGCAATAGATTTGACGTGCGGAGCAATGAGCCGAAAGCCCGTTTCCCACGAACCGCCCGCTTCAGCGGTGGCATGGTTGATGTCGTATTGGCACCCTATGGCGTTGGATTTAATGGTTTTTAACTGCTCGTATACGTCCCAGATTGGGGCGCCGTGGTAGTTGCCTGAGTGGTTTTGGTAATGCCCAACCATACCATATTTTTCGTTCAGGGCTGCCACGGCCTTCATTCGTTGCCCAAACGCGGCGCTCTGGGCCGCAATATCCAGCTTCATATTGTAGGGATACCAGCCCATGCGGTAATGTTTGATGCCGAGCGATTGCGCCGTTTTTAAAATTCGTTCGCCTTGGGCATCGGCGTCCAAAATCGTTGTCACCATTAAAGGCGCAACAAGGTTATGTTTTTTGAAAGCTGCCACGGCCTTGGGTAAATCTTCTTCTACGCGCTCAGGCAATACGTGCCCACCTGGGCGAACCGTCAGGTCAATGCCGTTGAAGCCAAGCCCTGCGATGGTTTCGGCGAGTTGGTCATATCCTTCAATCCACTGAAACATTTTGGAAAAAACATAGATTTGGGGCGCTCCTGCGGCCACGGGCGGCTTTGCTTGCAGGGTAAACGCTGCGCTGCCTGCGAGGGTTGTTCCGATAAATTCACGACGGTTCATAAGAGTAATGCCTGTTTTTGGGTGAGTCAATGATTGAGAATAATTAACCAAAAATTTTCTTTGCGTAGCTGACATTCTGCGGATAGGTTTCGTCGACGCTTTTGCCTTTGGGCTGCGACCACTCAATCTGCGCCCAACCTTTATAGCCCGATTCATCCAGCAAAGCTTTAATGCGGGGCCAGTCCATGGAGCCTTGTCCGAGCAAAAACTCGTTGTCTTTCAAGTGGATTTCGCAAATCAATTTACGCTTGCCTAGTAAAGGGATTTCTTTGTAAATATCATAACCAGCATCGGCTGAGTTGCGCGGGTCATAATAGACCTGTAGATTGGGAGAGCCTACGGCCTCAATGATTTCAATGTGCTCTTCCGCACTTAAATAAGATTCAATGCCTAAGACAATGTCCTGTTTTTCGGCTTGAGGGGTAAGTCGTTTCAGTCGTTCGATAACCACTTTTTTGCCAGTCTCGTCTTTGCGTAAATCCCCGTTTCCGAAGAAAGCCAGAAGGATGACGGTGGTGCCCAGCGCTTTGGCAGCATCAATACTTTCGCTGACCCATTCCACCGTTTTTGCTTCTGATTTGAGGGGTACTTCGTTGAGCATTCCGATGGCCAGACTCGCGATTTTGACCCCTGTACGCTGAGAAGCGGCGAGAATAGCCTGTCTATTCTCGGGGCGCGACAAGTAGCTGAGGTCAGTTTTGGAATTATAACTTACCTGTACGCCTTCTAAGCCTATTTTCTTGGCGTAGTCAAATGCGGCGGGATTGCAGTTGAGGCGCAATGACCAGTCGCAGGCGCCGATTTGATAATTGCTGTTGTTTGTCATGCTGAAAGCAGCTCCGGCACTCAGCATGGTAGTCGTCAATACAGAAAGTTGAGAGATGGCTTCACGGCGGTTCATTGCATCAAACAATTAGTGGTGAACTCATTTCCGATAAAACGTAAGTTTGTTGGAAAAATACTGTTAAAGGGCTATTTTTACTTTAAAATCTCCTGCTGTATATTTTGCCATACTAACCGCTCAGTGATTTAAAAACATCAATTTTATTTTTGACCGTTAGAATGACAGGATTAGGATGTGCCCATGAACCAACGAACCACTACAAATTTTTTTGATACAAAAATTGAGTTTTTGAAGGGCGTAGGCCCCCAACGGGCTGCTACGCTCAACAAAGAACTCAATATTTTTACCTTTGGTGATTTAATCCAATATTACCCGTTTCGGCACGAAGACCGCAGTCGTTTTCACCGTATCAACGAGCTGACGGAAGAACTGACGGCGGTGCAGCTCAAAGGCCGTATTCGGAGTATGGTCGTGGTAGGAGAAGGATTTAAACGCCGCCTGACCGTGGAGTTTACCGACGGTACGGGCGTGGTAGAATTTGTATATTTTCAAAGCATCGATTGGCACCTCAAGCATTTTAAAGAAGGCGGAGAGTATATTGCTTACGGCAAGCCCCAGCGTTATGGGCAGCGTTTCAATTTTAGCCATCCCGAAATTGAGACCATCAACCCCGAAAATGAGAACGGCGGGTATTTTCAACCCGTCTATAACCTGACCGAAACTCTTCGTAAAAAACACCTCGACAGTCGCTTTTTGAGTAAAGTCATGCGGACACTGCTAGAGCAGGCCACGCCGCATTTCAAGGAAACGCTGCCCGAAGAATTGGTGCGTAAGTTCAGGCTGTTTTCCAAAACCGATGCCATGTGGAACATCCACCTGCCCGAGAGCGAAGCAGCGCTGAATCAGGCGTTGCGACGACTCAAGTTTGAGGAGCTGTTCTACAATCAGTTACGATTAATAAAAAATAAAATTCTTCACAAGACCGAGTATCCCGGACAGATTTTTACGAATCTCGATTTGGTGAAGAAATTTTACACGGAAGGAAGTATGCCTTTCCAACTGACCAACGCCCAAAAACGAGTACTGCGCGAAATCCACGACGACCTTAAAACGGGAAAACACATGAACCGCCTGTTGCAGGGAGACGTGGGCAGCGGCAAAACCATCGTGGCGTTTATTGCGATGCTGATGGCCATCGGCAACGGCGCACAGACCTGCATCATGGCACCGACCGAAATTCTGGCCGACCAGCATTATCGAGGGCTGAAAGATTTTGCGGAAGCGCTTGGGCTCAAAATAGCGCTGCTAACGGGTTCTACCACCAAAAAAGGACGCAAGCTGATTTTCCCCGATTTGGCAGAAGGAAACATTCATATCATTGTCGGGACCCACGCTTTGCTCGAAGACCCCGTTCAGTTCAAGAACCTTGGGCTTTGTATCATTGATGAGCAGCACCGCTTTGGGGTGGCCCAACGGGCCAAATTGTGGGCCAAAAACCCCACAATTCCACCGCATATCTTGGTCATGACAGCCACGCCCATTCCGCGTACACTGGCCATGACGCTCTACGGAGATTTGGATGTGAGCATCATCGACGAGCTGCCTGCGGGACGAAAACCCATCAAAACAGTACACCGCTACGACCAGCACCGCATCAATGTTTTCGGTTTTTTGCGCGACGAAATCAAGAAAGGACGGCAGGTGTACATGGTGTATCCGCTCATTGAAGAGTCGGAAAAACTGGACTATAAAGACCTCATGGACGGCTACGAAAGTGTCAGGCGGGCGTTTCCAGAGTACCACGTGAGCATCGTACACGGTAAAATGCTAGCCTACGAGAAAGACGATGAGATGCAGCGCTTTGTGCGGGGCGAAACCCAAATCATGGTGGCTACTACGGTAATCGAAGTAGGCGTAAACGTGCCTAATGCCAGTGTAATGGTGGTAGAAAGTGCCGAGCGTTTTGGGCTTTCGCAGTTGCACCAATTGCGCGGTCGCGTAGGGCGCGGAGCTGAGCAGAGTTATTGCGTGCTCATGACGGGCGTAAAACTCAGTAAAGATACGCGTTTGCGCATCGAAACGCTTTGTCAGACCAATAACGGGTTTGAAATCGCGGACGTAGACCTCAAGCTCCGTGGCCCTGGCGATTTGGCTGGTACGCAACAAAGCGGTTTGCTCGACCTTTTGATTGCTGACTTGGCCAAAGATGGAGAAATTTTAAAGGCGGCCCGCGCCGCCGCCGAAAGTATTCTGAACGAAGATCCCACGTTTATTCTCCCCAAAAACGAGCCCATTCGGTCGCACATTGATTCTCTCCACAAAGAATCCACCAACTGGAGTCGGATTAGTTAATACGCTTTCCTTAGGCGTCTGACGGTTCCAAACCGTCGGACGGGTAGAGCTGGGTACGATAGTTTCCTTCTTTTTTAGCCAATTCACGGCCTTTCCATAAAACCGATAGATTCATGGCAGAAGCAGGCCCGAAAGAGGGCATTTTTCCCTAACTTTGTTCTTTGTTTTCATAAAATTGATTCTTTCCCAATGACAGGTTATTTAAGCGGGTTGAACGAACCACAGGCGCAGGCCGTTACGCACGGCGAAGGGCCTTTGATGATTATTGCGGGAGCGGGTTCGGGAAAAACGCGTGTATTGACACTTCGGATTGCACACCTTATCGAAAATGGCGTTGACCCATTTCGGATTTTATCGTTGACTTTTACCAACAAAGCGGCGGGCGAAATGCGCGACCGTATCGAGAAAGTGGTTGGTTTTGAGGCACGCAATATTTGGATGGGCACTTTTCACGCCGTATTTGCCAAAATCTTGCGCATCGAAGCGCGCTATTTGGGCTATACTCCCGATTTTTCCATTTATGATACCGACGATTCCAAATCGCTCATCAAGAGTATTGTGAAGGAATTGAATTTAGATGACAAAACCTATAAGCCAAACGTCGTTTTTAACCGTATTTCGGGGGCAAAAAACAACCTCATTTCGGCTGATGATTACCTAGCCAATAAACTTTTCAGGGCCGATGACGAAGCCGCTAAGCTCCCCGAAATCGGACGATTATATAAGGCTTACACCACGCGTTGCTTTCAGGCCAATGCCATGGATTTTGACGATTTGTTGTACAATACCAATGTGCTGTTTCGTGATTTTCCTGAGGTTTTAAACAAATACCAACATAAGTTTCAGTACGTGTTGGTGGATGAGTTTCAGGATACCAACGTGGCTCAGTACCTCATTACCAGAAAGTTAGCGGCTGTGCATCGCAATATTGCCGTAGTGGGCGACGACGCTCAAAGTATCTACGCCTTTCGCGGAGCCAATATTCAGAATATCCTCAATTTTGAAAAAGACTTTCCTGAAGTAAAAGTGGTCAAGTTGGAGCAAAACTACCGCTACACCCAAACCATTGTCAACGCCGCCAATTCGGTCATTGCCCGCAATAAAGCGCAGTTGAAGAAAAACGTTTTTACGGCCAATGAAGAAGGCGGCTTGATTGAGGTAGTAAAAGCGAGTTCAGACAATGAGGAAGGGCGTCTGATTGCGTCGGCGATTTTTGAAGAAAAAGTAAACAAAGGGCTACGCAATACCGATTTTGCGATTTTGTACCGCACCAACGCCCAGTCACGGTCGTTTGAGGAGGCATTGCGTCGGCAGAATATAAAGTACCGTATTATAGGAGGGCTTTCCTTTTATCAACGAAAAGAAATCAAGGATTTGCTGGCATATTTGCGGTTTGTGGTAAATCAAAGCGACGAAGAAGCCTTTAAACGAATCATCAATTTGCCCAAACGCGGGATTGGCGATACGACCGTGGCTAAAATCGCGGTGACGGCCGCCGAAAACCAAGTGCCAGTCTGGGAGGTGGTGTCCAACATTACTAAGTACATTTCGGGGCGGGCTACCCTGCCGATTGAAAGCTTTGCGATTCTAATCAAGAGTTTTAAACTGCTGATTGAAGAAGGCAAAGATGCTTATACCGTGGCGGCTCACGTGGCCAAGACGTCGGGTATTTTGAAGGAATTGTACGAAGACAAAACCGTAGAAGGCCTGAGCCGCTACGAAAACGTGCAAGAATTGCTGAATGCCATCAAAGAATTTGTGGATAATGCCGAAAACGAGGATAAAACCATTAGTTCGTTTCTGCAAACGGTCTCGTTGTTGACCAATGCCGATGAATCTGACGATGGTGATACCGACCGCGTGACGCTCATGACGATTCACGGAGCCAAAGGCTTGGAGTTTAAGAACGTCTACGTGGTAGGATTGGAAGAAGGACTTTTCCCGAGCCAAATGATGCTCGAAAAGCGCGAAGATTTGGAAGAAGAACGGCGATTGTTTTACGTTGCCATTACCCGCGCCGAAAGCAAACTTACCTTTTCCTACGCCGAAAGCCGCTACAATTGGGGGCGATTGAACATGTGCGAGCCGAGCCGTTTTCTCTACGAAGTCGATCAACGTTTTCTGACTACGTCCAAAGGTCGTCGTTCGGGAGGTTTTGACGAATATCGCAACAACGTAGAACCGACGGCCATGAATTTTATTCGGAAACCTTCACCAACAACCCCCGGCAGTGTGCAAAAACCCACGAGTGAAGGAAGCCCGACCACGCCCGCAAGTCGATTGGCAAATACACAACGCCCCTCTACGCAAGCAACGAGTGTGCCGCAGTCAGCCTCTACTGACTTTGTAGCAAGCGATACGTCAACCTTGGAAGAAGGTAATCGGGTAGAGCACCCCAAGTTTGGCAAAGGAACGGTAAAGAAAATGGACATCAACGGCACCGACCGCAAAGCCGTGATTCAGTTTGATACCGTTGGCGAAAAGACGCTGTTATTGAGCTTTGCGAAACTACGGATTTTGAGGTAACTTGTAGGAAAATCAGAGCAAGATAAAATGAGCTGTGTGTTGTCAGATTCTCAAATCTGACAGGAGAGGTTTCTCAAAACCGAACGATGTGAGGTTTTGAGAAACCTCTCCTGTCGGTTATAAGTAACCAGCCGCACTGACAAGGTTGTGATTCTCATGAGATTGGCTTTTATAAAAAAGCCCACTATTCCTCAATAGGTGCTTTACCTCAAGGCCAGTTTAATTAACTGCTCTACCGTAATTTGGTCGCCTTCGCGTTTGAGAATGGTGTCTACACTCTTTTCGGCGGTAGGTTTAGGAATACCAAGCATCGTTAAGGCGGCAATTGCTTCGCTCCTTACTTGACTATTGGCCGTAATAAAGATATTAGGTTGGGTAGCGATAATGCCTTCTTTCTTGATTTTATCTTTTAGGTCAATAATGACCCGTTGCGCCGTTTTGCCACCAATTCCCTTAATGGTTTGAATCAGCTTTACGTCTTCGTTGACGATGGCGGTTTTGATTTCGGAGGCCGATAAAGACGATAGCATAATCAGGGCGGTAGCCGAGCCTACGCCCGACACACTGATTAAATCCAAAAATAAAATCTTCTCGGTTGGCTCGGCAAAACCATAAAGTACGTGAGAATCTTCCCGAATTTGCTGATAGGTGATTACCTTACACGCCTCCCCAGGATTGGGCAGTGCCGCATAGGTTTGCAGAGAGATTTTTACTTCATAACCAACCCCGCCTACATCCATGATGATGTAAGCGGGGTCTTTATGAGCAAGTTTGCCGTTTAAGTATGCAATCATATTTTAGTCAGCCAAGATTGAATGCAGGCAATTAACTTTTAAAGCCTGTGGTAGACCGAAATCTATTTCTGGGTCCAGTAATCAACCACCAAGACTTTGTCGAGATAAGGCCCCAACACTTTCCCAAACGCTTTGTGGTCAGGGTGTGGCAAATAAATTGCGCGGTCAGCTTCTGAATTGAATGTCAGGAAAAAGCAATGGGTAAAACCCTGTGCCAGACCTTCGGGGCTGTTGTTGGTTCCCCACTCATAGCCTTTGATTTCTTTGATTTGGGTGGGAAGCTTGCGAAATGCATCTTCTACCGACTTAATTTGTGCGGGTGTGGCAGTGTCTTTAAATTTAAACATTACCACGTGACGCAATACTTTATCAGATTTTTGGGCCATAGCGCCAAACGCAAAAAGGGTTAAAAATAGAGCTAAGAATTTAGTTTTCATGTAAGAGAAGTTAACACAAAATGAATTGATTGGATATAGAAACTAAAAAACTAGCCCGAACAGTTAATGCACTCACCACTATCGTCGCGTACGCTGCGTTCAAATTCTCCAAGATTTTCTTTCAGTTCCAGAATTTCGTCTTCCACTTCGCAGCGGTCAAATAAGGATAATTCGCCCGACGCGATTTGTTTTTCAAGGGTTTTGAGTTTCACGCGCATTTCGGAAACTTCCATGAGTGTTAAGGTAGC
This sequence comes from Runella sp., assembly GCA_027486105.1. Classification (GTDB taxonomy): domain Bacteria; phylum Bacteroidota; class Bacteroidia; order Cytophagales; family Spirosomataceae; genus Runella. The sequence goes on from JAIXPV010000232.1 coordinate 11,334, forward strand.
CATAGTTGTCTGTTTGTGTTTAAAAGGAAATACAGTGTTTTGTTAATGCGAAAATTACTAAAAAAGTTCTGGAAAAGCTACTGAATTGCGGGGCCGTCGTGCCACCATTCGTCGTTTTCCCAGTAGTTATCCCATCCCAGATGACGGTATTTTTTGTTGATTTCAACTTCCCGTTCTCCGATGGCAAAATCAGTTAAAATGTTGTTGGCAAACGCAAAAAGGTCCCGTGCCCATACCACAGGTTTGGTCAAAGTGTTTTTATAATTGCTCCAAGTACCTTCAAATTTAAACCCGCTTGCCTGGGCGGGTGTATTGGCCGAAAAATACCATAGGGCAATTTCTCCGCCTTGGTTTTTGTAAAAATCCATCAGCATTTTACCCGAAAAAATTCCCGACCCTTTGGCTAGGGAGTTCTCCTTAAGCTCAAAGACGGCTTCTGAGATATATGCTTCTTTCAGTTCAAATGCTTCGTGCTGATAGAGTTCGTCGTTGAGATTTGGGTCGCTGAAAGCGGCCAATTTTGTAAAGGTAAGGGTGCCAGTGAAAGGGGTAATATTTTTCTTGAAACGATCCTTGCCAGCTATATGATAGACATTTGGCTGAATTGAGTCACGTTTTACTTCTGAAAAATAAAATTCAATTCGGTGGTGGTCGTCGCCGTAAAAACCATCAAATCGATTGGAATAGCCACCCTCTGGGCTCGCATCAAACAACAGAGGTGACAAGTCACTGTTGGTGAAAAAAGTAGTGATATTTTCGCTCGACAATTCTGTGATTTTGAGGGGTTGTAACGGCACCGTAGTGTCTTTGCGAAGTGAATCTATCGCCTCTTTGTGCGTGATAAGCTTGATAGGAACGGCCGTTGGTTTTGAATTGTCATTGGCTTTGCGGGTGCAGGAAAGACCCGCAAAAACCACAAAAAACAGGGTGAAGAAATGATTCATTGATTGTTTTTGGGGGTATAAAAAGGCCAAGTGGCCAAATTTACTTACTTTTTTAGCATCTTTAGTAACCGTTCGCTCGTCCCTACATAAATTAATCCTTCCACGATTACCAAGTTTCCAACCCACGATAACCACGTGACTGTCAGGTAGGTTTCGATGGGTTTGGTATGAAAGAAATAAACCATAGCGTAACTCCCAACGCGCAAACTCATGGCGGCAAGGGTAATGGCGTAGCTTCTCATCATCCATTCGATGTGTGTTTGCCAACGCTTATTTTTAATCTCTCGCCAGGCGACCCAAGTAGTGAGCCACCACACCACACATTGCAACGAAAAACCTACTTTGGCGGGTAGGCCACCGTTGGCATAAATGGCCAAACCTAAGCCCGAAGGAGCGGTCAAAAACAGTATCGAAAATACGTAAATTTTCCCAAGCGTTTGGTGCAGGCGCGAATATTTTTTTACGAAAGAAGGAATGAATTGGGGTATTCCAATGCCCATGACCCACAAACTGCTTACGATGTGGATATAAAAGGAAAACTGGAAGTCTGGACGGGCCAAAACGCGGTTGGTTTTGGTGGTTAGGAAGTCGATTTCTGGTTCAAAACTCAGATATGGAACCACTTTGGTCAGCATCAGCAGCGTAAAAGCCGCTAGAGAGAAAAGAAAAAGGGTA
>JAIXPV010000114.1 GCA_027486105.1 Runella sp.
GAATCAAATGTGCTTTGGGGTGTCATTTCCACCCTTGGATGGGCCGCCATCATCTATGAAATCTACATGGGTGAGGCTTCAAAAGTAGCCGCCGCTTCCGACAGTCAAGCGGTAAAGGATGGTTATAATGTACTGCGTTGGTTTACCTTCGTAGGCTGGGCTATCTATCCAATCGGTTACATGTTGCTTCCTGGTAATCTTTTAAGCGGTCTCGTAGAGGGCGTAGATTTAACCAAGAGTTCACCCGTCGATTTAGCGTACAACATTGCCGACGCCATCAATAAAATCGGCTTTGGCTTGGTTGTATACAGCATCGCTAAAAATGCTACCGAATCTGCCAAAGTGAAGGGGGCGGTTGCTTAGTTGTAGTTTTTGAAGTTAGAGTTAGGGTTTAAGGTAAATAAGTGTAGCCTTTTTGTAGGGCTGCACTTATTTGTTTTTAAGTGCGTGGGCTTTATTTGTAGATTTCCACCCAACACAACGGTAAAATAGTACGGGAAAGGAGAATTGTTTTACTTTGGCCCTGCCGCTATTTCTTAATGCACGCATGGATAATTTCATCAAAAAACGTCGAAATCAAGAATTTCAAGTCCATCACACATCTTGCTTCGACTTTTGGGCAGACGTAAGGCTTGCCCCTACTCGTCATTACCACGTTTAAGATCGCGCTCTTTGATGGTTTCGCGTTTGTCGTAGAGTTTCTTACCTTTGGCGAGAGCAACGTCCACTTTGGCTAAGCCTTTTTCATTGATAAAAATACGCGTCGGCACTACCGTCAATCCTTGGTCTTTTAGCTTCAACTGCAATTTTTTCAGCTCCCGTTTTTTCAGCAACAGCTTGCGGTCGCGCGTGGGATTGTGGTTGGCATAGGTGCCTTTTTCGTAAGGAGAAATGTGCAAATGATGCACGAGCAATTCGCCGTCCTGAAAGATGCAGTAGGCATCGGTCAGGTTGACTTTTCCTTCTCGGATAGATTTGATTTCGGTGCCAGTCAGCACCACTCCAGCCGTGTACGTTTCCAAAAAAAAGTACTCAAACGAGGCACGACGATTATTTATATTGATAGTTCTGCTCATTTCTACGATAAAGAGCCAGAAGAAAGTAGGAAAGAAGTCCGTAATTCTGCCTTCTCCAACTTCACTTCCCGCTTCTATTTTAATTTTTTAAGGGTGCGAAGATAACAATTTCCTTTCTTTTATCTTCATCCACAAAAGATGCGAAATAATTGCTTTACCAAGTAACGCTACTCTTGCTTACATTTGTTCAAAATTCTTAATTCATCCCTTCTAAACTCCAATTTTTATGAAAAAACTCTTTGTGCTACTTGGTTTCTTCCTCAGCACAATCGCCATTGCTCAACCTAAACCCAAGCCATCGATGACGTGGAAAGACGTACTGACGTGGAAAGCAATACCCAGTTTTGGCGGCACCCAACTTTCACCCGACGGTCAGTGGTATGCATACGTGCTGAGTACGTTTGAAAGCGATGCCGAACTCATCATCCAAAAAACAACCGATTCCACCAAATATGTGTACCCCATCGGGGCGCCATCGTTTGCACAAATAAGTTTTTCAGACAACAGCAAGTGGATTGCTTTCAAGGTTTTCGCAAAAGATAAAGACAAAAAAGCCGCCGCCAAGCCTGGTGGTAAGCCTATTCCTGACAAAGTATTTTTGGTGGAATTGGCCTCTAACAAAAAAACCGAATTTGATCGCGTAAAATCCTTTGCCTTCAACGGCGAAAAAGCGACGCACTTAGCGCTGTTGCTTAACGCAGCGAGTGGAGGTGCACCTGCTGGACCCCCAAACAGCGATGCCGCCAAAGGCTCCGATTTATTACTGTTTGACCTTGCCACAAGCAAAACCCAGAATGTAGGGAACGTCTCAGAAATGGCGTTTGACAAAGCTGGAAACTGGCTAGCTCTAACCATTGATGCCAACGAGAAAGCAGGAAATGGTATACAACTCCGCAACATGACCACGGGCATAACCCTCACGATGGACAATGATAAGGCCCGTTATCAGTCGCTTAATTGGACCGAAAAAGGCGATGGACTAGCTTTGCTCAAAAGCACCAAAGACGAAAAATACAAAAATGAACGTGTGGGTGTATTGGGCATCAAAAACTTTGGAACCATGCCCGAGTTGACCGCGTATGAACCCAAAACCGACAGCGTCAATTTCCCAAAAGGAATGACCGTTAGCCCCAACCGTTCGCCTTATTGGTCAGAAGATTTGACGCGTTTGTTCTTTGGAATTCACAAACTTGAACTGGCAAAGAAAGACGATAAAAAAACGGCCGAAGCCAAAAAGGACACGGTCAAAAAACTTTCTGACACCGAAAAATTAGCCAAAATCAAGGCCGATACTACCCTCAAAACCCTTGACGACTTACAAAAAGCGTTGGCAAAACTTAAAACGGATTCAACCAAAACCACCGTTGCCGCAAAACCCGACGACGCCGAAAAACCCGAAGTGACCGTTTGGCATTGGCAAGACAAACGCCTCCAATCGCGACAGCAAGTGCAGGAAACACAGGATAAAAACCAGAATTACCTGTCGATGTACGACGTGGCCGCCAAGAAGTTTATTCAGCTAGCCGATAGCACCGTCAAAAACGTAGCCGCCGCACCCAAACAGCTCTTTGGCTTAGGAACCGACAATTCGAACTACGAACTAGAAAGCAGCCTTGACGGGCAAAATTATGTCGATCTGTATTTGGTTGACCTCAAAACGGGCAAGCGCGACAAAATCCGCGAAAAGCATTATTTGCCTAGTTTCTGGGCCAGCCCGCAGCCTTCACCCGACGGAACCAAATTCCTGTACTGGGAGGGCACGCACTATTTCTTGTATGATATGCTCAACAAAACATCCCGCAATCTTACCCAAGACATTAAAACTTCTTTTGTTGACGTAGAAGACGACCACAACCAGAAAACGCCACCGTACGGAATCATCGGCTGGAGCAGCGATAGCAAAGCGGTGTTATTGAACGATGGCTGGGACATTTGGCAAGTACCCACCGACCTGAAGGACGCCAAAGGAAAAGCATTGGTACCCTTCAACTTGACCCAAAATGGCAAACGTGATAAAATTCGCTACGAGCAGCGCTATCAACTAGACCCCGAAGAAAAAGGGATTGATTTGAA
>JAIXPV010000456.1 GCA_027486105.1 Runella sp.
GCTGCTCACCGATGCGGGTACGGGCTTGGCCACTGCCAAGCAGCCGGGCAGTACTGAGTTGTTTGCGCAAAACGCCAATAAGTTTGCGCCACGGCTATTGTTTTGGCATGGCATCAGTGCCGCGTACCCAAGGGCCTTGCCCGAAAAGGACGGCATATCGCTGTATTGGGGCGGGGCTACGGGGCTGGCCGCCAAGTACTGGAAGCCTACCGAGGCCATGAAGGCAACGGCGTTTTATCTCAAAACGGATCTGATTTTGAAGGAGAGTGATTTGGCTCAGCTCGACTTTGTCGCCAAATACCATATCAATGGCGTGGATTATATCATTGCTTCGATTGCGCCTGAGTTGCCCATTACCAAGACTGTACCAGCGCTGCTCATTGGGGGGCTATGATTTTATTGTCAGTTTAAGTCTTTATTGGTACATATAAACTGCTAAAAATACTGGAATTCCGGTATTTTTATTGCAATTATATTCTTTTATGTTTGTATTATTCTAATCAATAGAAGCTGTTTATGAAAATATTTCAAAAGTATTTTAAAATCTAGTATAAACTTCCAAAAACAATTTATTTATGAAAACAAAACGTACTCTTTTTATGACTTGTGTGCTTTTTATAATTAACACTACCGTACACAGTATCACATGTACTTGCGTTGGTTCTTTATGGGGTGATTTTATTGTATCAACAGTACACACATCAGGTAGCAGTTGCTATGATAGTAGCAGTAACTGTAACGGTTATGCTTGGCGCGATGGTCAATCAACTTTTTTTGCTTCTATGGATACTGATATATGTACCACAGTTCAAGCTATAAGCTCATGTGTATCCGAAGCACCTTAAATTATTTGATAATATTAAATTGTATTTATCATGAAAAAAATAATTTTGATTGCCGCTATCGCGGTATCTTCATGTAATGATAGTGAAACTATAGTTGAGGGTAGCTACAAAAATCAGTTTATCATAACTTCAGAAGAAGCTTCCAGCATTCCATTTATAGTTACAACACCTTCTGACTTTAATCCTGCAACAGACCTTTATAAGATAGAAAAGTTCTATCTAGAAACAGGAATCAAAGCAGTAAATATTAAGGAAAAGGAGTGGGAGCAGCTTGATAGAGATTATCGAAATCTAATTTCAAAATATAAAAATCATATTTATCATAGTTGCTTGCAACAAGTACTTGCTCAAAATATCTTAATTTCTAAAAATGTTTTGAGTATGAATGATGAAAAAGCAATCGAAGCAATACAGTATTATACAGAACAGCTTACGAAAGCTAATTCAACTAATACTGTATTAATGTATTATGCTCTTTCTAAATTAAAAGCTTATGGTATGAAAAGCCTTGAAGTAAAAAACAAAGCGAATAAGACGGTTAAGGCATTCAATGAAATAGTAGTAAAAAAACGAGAAGCCAGAAAAGCAAGTTTTAGTGAAGAAATTGCATTAGAGAGAAAAAATAATCCAAACAGTAGTAAACTCAAATTACATAACAAAATTAATAATCAATTTTTGTTGAATGAGAAACTACAAATAGAATATGCAGATAAGTTAGAGGAAATAACCAAAAATTGACAACTTTATTTTCTTTGACTTCTATCTATAAAAGCAAATCCCCGAAATTTACTTTTGGGGATTTGCTTTTATAAGCTCTAAGGTTCCCCGTATAACTCCTTGACAATTTAAAAGAAATATTTAAGTCTATAAAGAAAACAATCTCCTTCATGTAAAAGAAGGATACTAACAATTTTGTATTTTTCTGACTGTGTCAATCATCACCAAGGCTGACAAAACAAAAATGCTTCTTCAATGGACTTTTCCTATACAAAAGCTACCCACTACTAAGCCGTAATGCTTCTAGGCAAAGCCTGAATTCCTGTCCTTTTTTGCTGCATCATGGCCTTTTTTCTTCGTAGCGTGAATCAATCTGATGCGCTGCCATGGTACCTATTGAAAACAACCCCATTATTAAGAAAATCTTAGAGGACTTCGTGCGGCAATCGGCGAGGGCTTTTCGTGATGCCGTACGGCGGGAGGGCTTGGTAGATACCGATGCGCTGGCCGACTCCATAAGGGAGGGAGCTATTGAAGTGGGCTCGGGCTTCATTACGGACCACGTGTACTACTCGGAGCTGCTACGGATCAAAGACATGAAGCAGCTACGCTACAGTACCATCCCGCCCATTGGGCCATTGGTGGATTGGGTGGAGCGGCAGGGGCTGGGTAAATTTTCGTTTGTGCCAGGAATGCAAAACGGCCTGCAAAAATCCAGTGAGATTCAGGGGATCTACCGGGTAGCACGCGGGATTCAGTACCACCTCAAGGCGGAGCCCAACGTAAAGCGCGGCTACCGGGGTATTTACAACGACCCTCTCAAAATCATGCTGGGGGTATTCTACGAAAACATGCGGGAGTACGTGGCAAGCTACACGGCCACTGCCTTCAAAGAGGCATTTGGGTACGAGGTGCGCATCTCGGTACCAGAGCCAGTCAATGCCGCACGAATACAAGCCGCTTGGAATGCCCGTGACACCAAACAATCCCGCAAAAACAATTAATAGCCATGAACAGTGATGAATTAAACTTGGGCGTCACCCTTGGGATGGGTAACTCTAAGAAGGAAATTGACGACCTGAACCTACGGGCCAAAGACCTGCGCAAAACACTCTCTGATATTGAAAAATCAGGTGGGAAAGGCTCTGACAACTGGAAGAAGTACAAAACCGAGCTGAAGGGCGTAGAGGATCAGGCTAAGAATGCCGCCAAGGCCCTCAAGACCATGGACGTGGGCGAAATGACCGTGAAGCAGCTCACCAAGCACGTCAGTGACCTGAAAAAAGAGGTGGCTAATATTCCGCCGGGTATGCTCAAAACCAATGAGGCCGTCAAGCGACTCAAGGAGGCTGAAGCGCAGCTTGCTAAGGTGAAGACTGAGGCGGGGCTTATCAAAAAAGGCGCGGAGGATTTGGGCAAACCTACACTTTGGCAGAAGGTAAGCACCGGAGTGACGGGCATGGCTACGGTGTTTAAGGCATTTATTGCGCTTCAGGCGGTGCAGTATGTGATAGGAATCGGCAAGGCCATCTTTGACACTACGGCTAAGTTTGAGGGCTACAATAAATCGTTGGCAGCTACGTACCGCGCCACGATGAACAAGACCGAGGCCGAAAAGGCGGCGGCCTCCAGCATGAAGGCGTTGGCGAAGCTGGCCAAGGACTCACCCATGACGCTGGATGAAATTACCAAAGGATACATTGCGCTCGCTAACCGGGGCTTACGGCCGAGTGAGGAGCAAATGAAGCGTTTGATAGATTTTTCATCCAAGTCTAGGTTATCACTGTCTCAACTCGGGGAGGCGATTTTGGACGTAAACAACAACGAGCGCTGGAGTGAGTTTGGGGTGAAGGTCAAGACCAGCGGCGATAAAATCACGGCCACGATTGGAGGCGTGACAAAGTCGTTTGAACGGACCGAAAAAGGGGCGCTTCAGCTGGCGGTGGAGATGGGAAAACTCCCTGGTACCATGGGCTATGCTTCGCAGCAAATGGACTCATTGAACGGGAAAGTATCCAACATCGACGATGCCATGGATGCCCTGAAGGTGACCATTGGGCAGAAGCTGGCACCCGTATTTGTGGCCATCCTGAACACCATCGGTAAGGGCATTGAGTGGCTTCAGAAGCTGGTAGAGGCGAGTGACCCCGTGGTGGAAGTATTTCAGGATATGTACGATGCCGTGGGCGATTTGGCTGGCTCGTTTATGACCTATATCAGGACGCTGTTTCCCAATTTTAACTCTGGCGGCGTATCCCTTCAGAACGTAATGAAGGGAGTGGCGGTGGTATTTAGGGCCATGCTCATGCCCACGCAGATGATGATAGGAGTGCTGACAATGGCTTATGATGCCATGGCGGGGCTGGTAGAAGGAGGCAAGGCCGTGGCCAAGGTACTGGTGGGCGACTTCAAAGGGGCGGCAGAATCGTTTGAAAAATCAAAAAAGAACTTCACGAATGTAGGCACTCATGCCACCTCTACCTTTGATAAAATCAAAAAAGGGTGGACGGAAACCTTTGTGGACCAACCCAAAAAGGACGAAGCGCAGGCAGTGCTCGCGGCGGCAACCACGGAGAACAAACGCCAAAATGCCCTGACCGAAGAGCAGAAAAAAGCACTGGAGAAGCGGGAAAAAGCGGCCAAAAAAGCCGAGGAAAAACGGCTGAAACAAGAAGCCAAGCACCTCGAAGATGTAAAAGATGCCAACGCCAAAGCGCTGGAACTGCTGGAGCAGCTCAATGCGGAGCACGATCAGATCGTGGCCGACAGCTCCATCAAAACCGAGGAGGCCAAGATCAACGAAAAGCGCCGCAAACGCCTGAAGGAGATCAATGACTCACTGGCCGACGAAACCATCAAAGAGCGTGCCCGCGTGGCCATCAACAAAACGGCCGACGCTGACATCGAAAAAGCGAAAGCAGAAGCAAGGGAAAAGCAGAAAAAAGCCGAGGCCGAAGCGGCTCAAAAGCGGGAAGAAGCGGCCAAATTTATCAGAGAGCAGGAAAAAGCGGCCGAAATGGCCCTGCTGGACTGGAAAGAACTCCAAGCCAAAGGCAACGCCAAAAAGCTGCTGGAGGTAGCCAAGGAGCGGCTGGATACCGAGCTGCGCCTAAAACGCGAAGCCCTCAAAGCCGAGCAGGCCGAAGCGGAAGCAAAGGCCAAGCGGGAGATAACCGACACCCAGCAGCTGGAGGCGGCGCTAAAGGCTATACGCGATAAGTACCGCAACGAAGAGAATTTGGCCGAGCGGAAGCATACCGACCAAATCCAAAAAATAGAAGAGGAGACCAAGCAGGCCCGTATTCAAAAGTGGAAAGAAGGAAGTGATGGGATAACGGCTCTGCTCAAGGGCGACCTAGTCGGTTTTGTAACCCACATGGGTAACCTAGTGAAGGGTGAAAAGGAGGCTTGGCAAAAGCGGCTTGAAGAGAATATGGCCAAGTATGAGGCCGTGGCACAGATAGCCACCGCTGCCGTAAACTTCCTGAACGATCTGGCCCAACGAAAAGCCCAGCGCGAGATAGAGCTGGCCAAAAAGGAGCGCGACGAGAAAGTGGCCATCCTGACGGAGGGCCTCGAAAAAGAGAAAGCCGAGCTGGAGCGTATCGAAGACGAAAAGCGGGGCGTGAAAGAGCAGGCCGAAGCCAAGGTGCAGGAAATAAAGGCGCAGAGTGAGCAGAATATCTCGGCGCTGGAGGCGCAGTACCGGCAGCTGACGAGCGTGGAGAACACCTCGGCCCTCAATGCCCAACTGGAGTCTTATAAAGAAAATGCGGCCGAAAAAGCCGCCGAAGCCAAAGCCAATGCCGACAGCATCATCCAAACCGCGAAGGAAGAAACGGCGGCGCAGATAGAGCTCATCAAAGAGAAAAAACAGGAGGCCATTGATGCGGCCAACAACGAAAAGCTGGAGAAAATAGATGCGGCTGAGATAGCCCGCGACGCTGAGATAGCCGCCATCAAAATGCGGGCTGATATCGACAGCGCCACCAAGCAAAAGCTACTGGAAGAAGCCAGAGCGAAGTTTGAAAGCGAAAAGGAGCTGGCCGAAAGCGAAACCAAAACCAAGATCGATCTGGCTACGAGTGAAGCCAAGTCAAAAATAGATCTGGCCAACAGTACCTTCAAAACCAAGAAGGAGATGGCCGAGCTTCAGCGGGATGCCGAGCTGAAGGCCATCGACGACGTAAAAAAAGGCGACCTCTCGGCGGCGAAAGAAACGCTGGCCAAAGCCAAGCAGGACCAAGCCGAAAAAATACGGTTGGCCAAGGAGGAAAGCAAAATCAAAATCGACGAAGCAGAAAAGGAAAAGCGGGAAAAGCTAAAAAAGCTGGAGCTAGAAAAGCAGACCCGAATCCAAAGCAAAAAGCAGCTTGAGAGCAGCATAGCGGCCGAAGATAAGCGGGCACGTGACCGTGAAGCCGCCGCCAAACGGCAAGCGTGGAAAGCCCAGCAGAAGGCCGATATTGCCTCGGCCATCATCAGCGGAGCGCTGGCCACGATTAAAGCCCTGGCTTCGGGATTTTTTCCGTTGAACTTGGTGTTTGCGGCCGTGACGGCCGTGATGACGGGCATACAAGTAGCCATGATAAAGCGGCAGCCAGAGCCGAGCTTTGCGCACGGGGGCTTTGTGCCACGCGGAGGGCGGCACGGCAGCCGCTACGGCGACGGGGGTATTGCGCTCATTGACCGAAAAACGGGCTCCGAAGTGGGCGAAATGGAAGGCGACGAGGCCATCATATCGAGAGACCAGACCGAGGCCAATATGCCGCTGATCCAGCAGATGTTTCAGAATGCGCGCACGCCTGGGCAGCGCCGCAAGCCCGTCAGCGGTGATTTGCGTGGGCCAGCCTACCGAGATGGAGGAATAGCCGAATCTCCGTACTGGAAGCGGGATATGTTTTTGTTTGGTGGTAAGAAAAAGAAAAAAGCGGATGAGGAAGCAAGGCGGGCCGAGGAGGAAGCTGCTGCTCAGGAAGCAAGCGCAAGCGGGGGTGAATACTCTGGTGATGCGGGAAGCGTAGAGGGGGGAGGCGATGCCGATGCGGCCCATGCTGAAGCCAAAGCGCAGGGAGAAAAGCAGCTCAAGCTATTGGAGGGAATTCAGGAAGAATCCAAAAAGACCAACGAGCGCTTGATGCTGCTGGCGGCGGGAGTGGGCACAATGAGCAACACCCTCGGCGACAAACTGGGGGGCGTACATGCGGCGGTCAATGAAGTAAAAGACGCCGTGAATGGCTCAAATCAAGGGGGCAAACTTGATTCGTTGATTGGGGCAATTTCATCGTTCGGGAGAAAGTAATTTTTTGTATTTTCGCCAAAATACGTTTAAAAATGGTCAAAAGAGTTAGACTAAAAGTACCGGTGTACGTTCGTAAATTTATTGAGGGTGAGTACGGCTGCGACGATAGAGGCGTGGTGAAAGTCGATAAGAAATCAGAGCTGGGGTGGCTGATACACGCCATCAGCCGTTCGATTCCTTACAACTACACTTACCCAGAGGTGAAGAAGGGAGAAAATCTATTGACGATTCAGTACACCACCTACGAGAAAGTGTACGACGTGCCGCCCGATAAACTCGACAGCTTGGCGCGGCAACTGGATGAGATGTTTAGGTCGGCGCTGATCAATGAAGTGCGTGGCAAGCATGAGCTGATCGGCGGGGATTATGGGCCGTACGTGACGTGCTTCTTGGAACGCTACGGCATTGACATCGATAACGACGTAAACTGGCAAAGTATGCGCAAGATCTACCGGGATTATCTGGAATCTATTTCCAAAAAAAGGCAGAAAATTTTTGCGGGATAAGGCCAATAAAAACGAGAAAAGGCCACTTTTTTTGAGAAAAGGCCAACAAAAACAAGAAAAGGCCACCCGTTTGGGTGGTTTTTTTGTGCCTTTTTGCGCCAAAAAAGGCCATTTCTGAATTTCTAAAACGGCCTCGAAAGGCTAAAATTTCGTCCTTTTGAGAAGGGGCGCGGGGCTGTACTTTCGTAGCATGGAAACTACGACTCTGGGAGGCTACGGGCAAATGATGGGCATCAACTATCCAGTGGGGCTGCGATTGATACCCGCCGATAAGTTGGCGATGGTCCCGCCTGCGACTTTGGGGGCAGACTGGCGCATAGCAGGGTACGACCTCCAAGTGGAGGCGGGGACGGTCTGTACGGATCTAAAGTTTAAGCCCAAGCAGTGCAGTTTTTCGGAAAGCTACACTCGGACCAACGACGGCGGGCTGATCAGCAGCGCCATCGAAACGCGGCTGATAAAACCAGACGGCCTGCTGATGGCATGGCTGATGACGGCCGCGCAGATACGCTGGGTGGCGGTGGTGCCTCTCCAGACGGGGGAGGTGCTGGTAGTGGGGACGCCTGAGTTGCCGCTCCTGCTCACGTGGGGCAGAGCCAGCGGCAACCCCAATGATGTACGCATAAGCCTGAGCGGGCAGGCGTGGCATCAGGCACTCGCCATGACCTGCGCCGATTTTGAGACGCTGGGCGAAGGGGAGTTTACGATTGAGTTTGATTTGAGTTTTAACGCATAATCCATGACAGTAGCAGAATTAAAGGCGTGGGTAGGGGCCAACGTCTTCACAACCAACAACCGCCTCAACACGGGGACCTCGTTTAGAGAAGTGCTCTATAAAGTGGTTGACGAAACTTACGGGGCCGTACATAATAAAGCCGATAAATCAGGTGATACGTTTACGGGAGCCGTTACAATTATCGCGAGTACAGCGGCGCTGGTTAACCCTGATGTTGGTCTGCTCGTTGGACATACTGGGGGCACAAGCGGCATTCAGATGGATTCGTGGGGCGATTCCACGAAACAAATATATCTCAAAAACTGGAACGGGAAGTTCGAGCTTTTTGCCAAAAATGGAATTAATCTCCGCACGGATGGGACTTATGCGGAAGATATTAATTTCCTGACTGGGGCTGATGTCAGACTAAAAATCACGCACAGTGGCAATGTGATATTAGGCGGTCTGGCTGATAATGGGATGGCAAAGTTTCAAACGCCTTCAATTTCGCTGGGCGTTAACTATTGGCATGCTAGTAGCGATGGTCAGATAAGGTTGTTTTATGGAAACAACGGCAACACCTATCATCATGTGCCTTTGGGAGCTTCTTCGATATTTATGTTTGGAGCCAATGAAACCTATAATATAGGTGAGTATGTGTTTAATCAGGCCTCTAACGATTTTGGTGATTTTTCGCAGCAGGGGAGAAATATTGCGTTAGGCGCAGCTGCACGACAGTTTGTTCATCGGAAGGAGTCTAACAATGTAGATTATAGATTCTTCGATTGGAATGGGAGCACCGCCCGCGACTGGTGGAATGTGTATGCCTCTACCCAGAAAATGGCGTTAGCGCAAATTATCCACGCTAACTATGGTTCTAACGTAGGCATAGGCACCAATGCGCCTGACAGTTCGGCAATACTCGACCTTGCCTCTACGACCAAAGGCCTTCTGCTCCCCCGCATGACGACCACTGAACGCAACGCGATTCCTGTTTCGGCCGCGCGGAAGGGACTGGTCATTTTTAACACTACCACAAACAAAATCAACGTGTATAATGGCTCGGCGTGGGAAGCCGTCACATCTGCTTAATTATGAATATCTTCAAAATTCAGCCCTTTAAGGGCAAAGACACCTCTGGCGAGTATACTCTTATTGCGCTTTCAATTCGGTTCAATGGCTCGGTGACAGTGGAGCCGACGAGTGGCGGTATGTTTCAGGTGGATTATTACACAGACCGCAAGGTGATTCGGGAGGCTAACCGTGATGTTATCACGAAGGAGACCATTCAGGCTCAACTAGTCAACATGGGTTTTGATGCCGCTCAGGCTGAGCCGCAGGCCGAGGGCATGATGAAGGCGGCGATTTTGCACCTTGTGGGGGGCACGTCTAAGGAGGAGCGTTATGCTACCTTGAGTGGTATCGTGGGTGGTTTTGGAATGGAGCTGTTGCCGATTGAGGAGCAAGATGGGGTACTGGAGCAGGTTGTGAATAACGCACCGCCTGCCGTGACGCCAATGCAGGAAATTAATTCTTAATCATACACTTATTATGGAAACGATTGTAAAAAACGTTGAAAAAGCAGCTTCAGAATTTGTGCATCTGGTGTTTACACAGGAAGAAAAATCATTGTTTGGGGCAATTATGCAGGAAATGCCAGTGAGCCAGCAGTATGCCTTAAGTATACTTTTAAAAAAAGGGGAAGCCCGGGCCGCTGAGCCTGCCGAGCAAAAATGACGAATTACCCTGATATACGACTACGTAAGTACCAGGGCGGTAAACCTGACTGGTGGGAAGTGACCGACCGGGTGAAGGTGAGGTGTAGGCTCACACCATACGGTCGGATTTTGATTCCTCATGGCTACACCACCGATTTTGCGAGTGTACCACAGATGTTTTGGTGGCTGGTGCCGCCTCATGGAAAAACATCCAGTGCCTGCATCGTTCATGATTATTTGTACGAGCATAAGCCAGTGAAGGCTACGCGTAAAGAAGTGGATCTGTTTTGGTTGGATCTGCTGAAAAATTCGGGCGTGAAGCCTTGGCAGGTGTGGCTGATGTATGGCTACGTGAGGGCTTTGGGGTGGTATAACTGGCGTAAACTTTAGAGTTTAAGAATAGAATATTAGCGCCTGACTGCGATGCGGTCAGGCTTTTTTCGTCCTTTTAGCTTGGAAAATGGGGCTTCATCTTCGTAGCGTGAAATTTTATTTAGGAGAATGAAACCAATTATTGCGCATGTAATCGGAGAACACCTACAGAGCTTTAACAGTGTGGCGGGGCAGGGACCGACTTGGGCCGACCCGCAGCGGGTGACGGGGCTGGTGCTTCAGGGATTGACCCGGGAGCAGTCCTGGAATCAGTACTTTACGGAGTACTATTCGACCAACCAAAAAGTGCTGGTGCTGCCCATCGAGGGGCCACTCTCGCGGGCAGGATACTACACGCCTGGCTACGAGTGGCTGGCGGCGCTGCTCAACAGCGCGGCTCAGGATGATCGGTACGTAGGAGCTGTACTGAAAACCAACACTGGCGGAGGCACCGCCGATGGCGCGCCGATATTGGCGGCGGCCGTGGAGAATTTCCCCAAACCTATTCTGAACTGGACCAACTACTGCGCGAGCGCGGGGGTACTCGTAACGGCCCATGCCGATGAGCAATGGATGGAAGACAGCAGCACCTCCCAAATGGGGAGTGTGGGGACGATACTGTTTTATCAAAACTACGCCGAAAGCCTCAAGCAACAGGGTATCAAATGGGAGATAATCCGGGCGCAAAAATCGCCAGACAAAGCCAGAATCAACCCGCTGGAAGAACTCACCACCGAAGCCCGGGCGGAGCTTCAGGCAATGGTGGATGCTGCTCAGAAGGAGTTTGAGGGCATCGTAAAGCGCGGCCGCATGGGCAAGGTAAAATCGGAGGCTTTGACGGGTAAGATGTTTGGCCCGAAAGACGCCATAGCCGTGGGCTTAGCCGACCGCACGGGCAGCTTGGCGCAGGCCATTAACCGAGTGGCTACACTTGCCAAAGGCACAAAATAAGCAATCACCAATTTTTATTATAAAACCATGAATAAGAACAAGAAGTCTGTTTTGGAAGTGATTTTTGGGGGGCTACACAAGAAAATCTCGGAGGCCCTGACACCTGAAGAATACACCGAGCTGACGCACAAAGCGGCGACGCTCTCGCAGGACGAAACGCTGGCAGCAGTGCAGGCCGCCGCCGCGCAGGCGACGACGGGCATTGGCGTGGTGGCTGGTGTAGGCACAACAGCAGCAGCCCAAAGTGCGGCCCAAGCGGCTACCCCACCTGCTCCAGCAGCGGCGGTGCCAGCTCCACAGGCGGCGGCAGAAGCGGTGCCTGCTCAGAGCGCTGACCCTATGCAGGCACTAATGGGTGCTGTCCAGGCATTGACGCAGAAGGTGGACGGCATCGCCACGAAGCAGGCGACGTACGACAGTTACTTTAAGACGGCCCAGAATGCGGGCGTGGCGTTACCGGGAGCAGATGCCTCCAGCCGTGGACAGCAGCCATTGGCCAATGTAGCCGCCGACTCGCCGATGGGTGTGGCCGCTGAAATCTGGAAGCGCAACAACCCTCAAGGCTAAGCGTGCTTAAAACGTTTCAATTTTTCACCTATTAACAGCCGCAAGGGCGGTATGATTTTAAAAAAATGAGCCTTATAGCTAACAACCTAGTTAACTCAGTGAAGTTTGACAACTTGCCCACTGAGCTTGCTGAAACCATCAGCAACACGCCCGAAATCATGAACACTTACTTGGCCGATGGCTGGGGGAAAATCCGTGATGATTTTGAAGTGCGTGAGCAAGACGACCGCACACCGCTGCTGTCGATGGAAGTAATGGATATCATGCGCGTGGCCAGCGATGATTTTGATCCTTCGGCCGATGCCGTGAAGTTTGGGGCTCGTTTGCCGACTTTTAACGACATCGATATTGACTTGTCGCTTCGTCGGAGTGACCTGATCAATTTTTACCGCACGTATTTGAAAAACGTGATTGGCTTCAAGAACTTGAACGATTTGATCGCTAACCCGTGGCCGTTGTTTTTTGCGAAGGAAATCCTCGAAAAAGCGGGGCGTGATTTGGCGTACAACTCTACCTTCAGAGGGGTGAAAAACCCTGCTGGAAGTGGTTCATTGACGGTGATGAACGGTCTTTTGTACAAGTTTGCCGAAGGGCGTGGCGTGGGTGGTGATATCCCTACGGATAACATCCTGACCAACGCACTGACGGGGGTGGAGTTTGATGCGGATGTGTACGATCAGGCCAATGCGCTGGCGCAGCTTACGGAGCTTAATCCGGATATTGCGGGGCGGCCGATGAAGATCTACATGTCGCCAGTGACTTACCGACTCTATAAAGAGACTCGCCGCGCTAAATCGCCCAACACGATTTCGTTGAGTGAGCAGCCGACGGTGCTGGATGATTTTCCTAATATCAGCATCAAAGTGGAGCTTGGCCTTAGCAACAAGCGCTTCATGTTTATCAGCTTGCCGAAGAACCTGTTTTTCGTGTTGAACGAAAACTACCAGAATTTCAACGCCAAGATGGTGGAGAACGTGAAGGGCTGGGAAACCAACTTTATGTTTTCGGCGGATGTGAACTACGGTGTAGGCAAGTATCTGTTTATGAACACCCGCACTGACTAATCATCGGGGCAAAACACAAAATAGGGTGGGCGCAATGCCCACTCAGTTTTTACACTTTTTTTTAACAATCAATTATTGACCGCAATGAAAAAATTAGGAATTTTTTTAGGATTAGCCTTGGCCATGGTGTTGGCCTATGTGGTTGGTACCGACGTGTTGGGTGATGAGACGGGCTTGGGTCTGACGGCTCCGACGTTGGCCTTTACGGCGTTGGTGGGGGTGAAGCGTAAGTACCAGAAGCCAGAGCTTGGAGGCTCGAAGCGCCTTTATATCATTTTTACGGACGACCTTGAGAGCGAACCCGTCAATTACGATATGCTAGTAACGACCGGAGAGCTGGCAGGCGTAGGGGCTATCCCTTTAAAAGCCACCAAAAAGGCGATTGAAGTGGAAGCCTGGTATGATACGACGAAGTGGGATTTTGAGATGAAACCAGGAGCGGGCTTTACGCAGGGTTTTGAGTTTAAGATATTGGGTGTCAACAAGGATAATGTAAAGTTTGTGACACGCCTGTATGAAGTGCCGGTCAATCTGGTGATTGAAGGCAATGATGGCTCTCGCTACTACCTTGGCCAGAAATACGTGCCGTTTATGCTCGAGGCGGTGGGTGCTTCTCCTGAAAAAGGAAATGCCCGTAAGGATATCACGATCCGTGCGAAAAACGACGGACTCACAACGATGCCCGTGCCGATGGCCGACGACGTGACCTTCTTGGTAGAGGCGCTTGTATAATTTCACTTAGGCGTAGTTTGGTGGTGAAAACTGGCCAAACTGCGCTTTTTTTCTTTTAAATCAATGCTCAAAGTAAAAAAGGAATTTGTCGGTACCAAGGTAGTGGCTGGCAAAGACAAAGCGGTGGTACTGGCCCCAGATACTCCCCAGAGCGATCTGGAGTGGGTGTATGGTTTGGGGGAAAACTACCAGGCTTTTTTTGAAGCCAAGGCGGAGCCCGCTGCCGTAGTGGAAACGGAAGTCAAAACTAAAAATTCAAAATCATAATGGAACATATCCAACGACTGGAAGGAAATGTGCAGCTGGCGCAGATGCGTCATGATGCCATCGGCAGCGAAGTGACGGCCGCCGTACTTAAGCAGGCCAAAGAAGCGCTCGAAGCTGCCAAAGCTGAAGCTAAAAAGCCTGCTGAAGAAGCGGCCGAAACGGTGAAAGAGCCTAAAATCGACTCCAAAAAGGCTGAGCCTAAAGCTGCTCCCAACAAGGAAACGAAAGCGCCTGAAAAGAAGCAGCCTGAGCCGACAAAACCCGAAGAAAAGGGCGAGGCTGACGCTGATCAGAAGGCTGAAGGGGCCGATGCTGACGAAAAACCAGCTGAAGACGCAAAAAAAAACGAGACGGAGTAGCAACTAATCTGGCTCTAAACGAGTACGAGCAGCTTCTTGTGCAGGCCGACCGCCTGCATCAGGAAGCTGCTCTTTTATCGAATGAGCTGCACACTTTCAGGGATGATGACGTGGCGGGCGTGAAGCCCATCATTGAGAAGATCCTGGACCTGCGCAAAGGCTGGAAGGCAATCAGGCTGAGGGTGGAGCATTTTCAGAAGTTTGGGCGGTTTCCGGAGGCGCAACCCAAGAAAATCTCACCGGAAGTATCGGGCTCGGAAGCGGAGCTGCGCGTGGAGCTTCAGCGCATCAACGTCAACATAGTGAAGTATACCAAGAAACTTGCCGATAACCCAGACCACAAAAAAGCCTCTGCTTGGGAGGAGGAGTTGGCCCGCATGAAGGCCCACAAAATGGATTTACAGGCTCAAATTACCAGAATTAAGTATGAGACAACACAATAAATACCTTGAGAAAGTCTACCAAGAAATGGACGTGTACCGGAGGCACCTGCTGAACGGGGACGAACTCACGCCCACGCAGGAGGAGACATTTGAAAAGCTGGACATTTGCCGGGCCTGGCTGAAAGATGGCTACTCGGATACGGAGGTGATCAGGATGCTGAAGAACCACCCCACGAGCAAGGTGATGGAACGCCGGGCCCGCGAGATATTGGCGATGAGTTATGAGGTGTTTGCCGAGCTGCGCCAGCTGCGAAACCGCGACGGCATCAAGTACATCTATGCCGAGCAGTTTAGGAGTGCGGCCAAGATGGTGATGGAAAAAATCGGTGAGCTTATAGGCGTGCCAGTGAGTGAAGACATGGATTTTTTGGGCGTAAAGATGAACATCGACACCTCTACCATCAAAGAAGTGGCCATGCTCCTGAAGGAATACCGAGGGCTGATGAAAGAAGCGGCGACCATCGACGGCGCTTATGATACCTCGCGCATGGTAGGTGATAAGAAAAAGCCGACCAAGATTGTGGTAAAACGACGGACGACGGTGGTGAATGGGAATGTAACGAAAGACCAAATAGACGAGGAGGCCGAATATGAGCAACTGGATTGATGATGATACGGTGGAGTTTGAACTGAATGACAAGCAGGCGGACTTCATCGAAGGGGTATTTTATAACCTCACCGCCAAGGGCGTAAAGACGGCGGGGATCGTGGGTGGGATTGGATCGGGGAAGTCGTTTGTGATGGGCTTTGCGATACTTTGCTCCAAGGAGGATCTGCCGATGGCCAAGGGGCAATTTGCCTGTAATACGGTGAAGCAGTTTAAACGGAGTATTTTTCCGGGGGTGAAGTCGGTATGGCGTGAGCATTTTAACCTCATACCGTACAACTTCGCCACGGGGGAGGGCGATTATTGCCTATGGAAGGAACCGCCACCCGATTGGGACCGCCCATGGCAAGAGCCTGACGATTGGGAAAACTGTATTTCGTTTCCCAACGGGTGGGTGATGGAGGTCTGCGGCTACAAACTGAACGCTGATCTGCACCGAGGGCGAAATGATGATTTTGCCTTTATGGATGAGGCGCTTTTATTTAAAAGAGAATGGCTGAAAATTCTGGAGGGACGTCTGCGGGCCAACGTTGGAAAGTTCGAATCTAACTGGCACCATCTTTTCGCTTTTTTTTCCAGCCCATCTTACGGGAGCGGCGGCGACTGGATGTACGAAATCGAAAAATTAATGGCCTCCGAAAGTGACCGTTATTATTTTACGACGATAACGACCCGCGATAATGTGCTGTTTTTGCCACCCAATTTTATTGAAAACCTCAAGAAAAAACTCCTGAAGATTGAGTACGAAGTGGAGGTCAATGGAAAGCGAATTTCTCGCCTTCCAAACTGCTATTATCCTGCCTTTGATTATGAGCGCCATACTGATTTGGATGAGGAGGAGCTTTATGACCCCAACCAGGAGCTGGTAACGGTAGTGGACTTCAACGCGCACTTTACGAGCTGTACCAACTGGCAACATAACCCAAACACCCACCTGCATAGGATGGCGTTTGACCAGTTTGTGAAAGAGCCTGATAATGACAAGACCATGGCCCAAACCTTGGCCATCCAACTGCGTAAAGAGCTCGAAAGAAGGAAGCATCGTAAAAGACGTATAATCATAACGGGTGACCGTAACGGGAACAATAAATCAGCGGGTTCGGTAAAAAAAGCGGATGGTAGTTGGGAGACTTTTTTTAGCCAATTTGGGGAAGAATTCTCCGACCATGGGTGGGATGTAGTAGTAGTGCCCATTAATTATAACCCACCTAAAGATGAGGTATATACCCTAATGAAGGATATACTATCAGAGGACAGTGATGTAGTATCTACGGTGTTCCGCTTCAGTAAGACCTATGGCCGCAGCACCACCACGTCCATACAGATGGCACCCATCACAGGCGACTACAACAAGGACAAGGGCAGTGAGAAGAAGGCAACCACCAACCAGGAGAACGCCACTCACCTCAGTGACACCGTCGACTACTATGCAGTTTACATATCAAAGCCACACCTTGCTTACGCTTACGGATCTTTCGATATGGAGTTCATGTAAAGCCCTTTCAGATATTCGCCAATTCCAAAATGGAAATTTCCAAAATGTTAAAGGGCGGGCTTCAGAGAGGGATTTCCGTGGCAAAAATTATAATCACCACTGACAACGACCTGTCTATCTGGCGGTTGTCAGTGGTGATTATTGAAAAAGGGTGCAACTTTTTTAACTGGCTGATAATCAGGGAACGAAGAGTGTTGGCCATTGCCGACCGTCAAAAAGCGCCCAAAAAGGAAATGCCTCACTTGGAATTATTAATTTCACAACCCGCTTATTGGTTTGATCCAATAAAAGCGGAAAAACGGGAGGGTTGAATGCGAAGCGTATCAGGAGAAGTAGAATCCTTCGTTTTAGCAACACGAATAAAGGTCATCATAAATTCCCCTTCTACATATCCCGTAGCCTTATCGACCTTTGTGACCCTAATATATTGCTGCTCGCTGGGAAGAATGTGATACGTATCTTTACCAGTGTCAAATTCACTTGTAAAAAATATAGCCTGCGGAATCGTATCAGGACGGCAGGGAGTTTTAAAAACCTCTGCGAATTTATATTCTCCTGTTCTAATCGGAATTGCACCAAGATAAATACTCTCAAAGGGATACTTTTTGTACTCTTCTATGTCATAAAAATGAGAAATGGACAATGTAAAGTAATTTTTGTAAAGTGTATCCAAGGGCGCCATCCAGCATGAGGCACAAACGGTACGTGTGGCTACAACAACCCCGTTAGATAAAGTTTGATTCCATGGCTTTCCATCCATGAAAATTTGAGAGAAATTGCGCGGTATAGGTTCTGGCTCTTTTTCCTTTTCTTTTTTGCACCCCACCAGACAAAGAACACAGAC
>JAIXPV010000313.1 GCA_027486105.1 Runella sp.
AACTCCTATAATTTTGATAGACCACATTCGTCACTGGGATATTTAACCCCTCAACAGTTTATTGACAAAAATCATAATCTCTACTTCAATTTGGTCGCAGCTTAGGGGAGCAGGACAGGAGCAGAAGTGCGGCTTTATTTTCCAAAAGCTTAACGGCCTCATGGTAAGTTTACGGAGTCCTCTCATCCCGCACTTAACATTCTAAGCAAAGTTTCTCTGCAATTTCTAGCTTTTTCATCATTCGTACTTTGATGCATTCATTTGACATTTCAATCCATTTTTCTGTCAATTGGTGGTATTCGACCCAATTAGTTATTTTTTGGCTGTCAACTTGTCACTATATATGGTAGAGATTTTAGATCAAACCTTTACATAGTTCAAACATATGACCACTTTTCCTACTTTCTTACCACCTACCGAGGAGGTAATTATCACTATTGACCCCACTTTTGTCAAACAAGTGCTTGATGTACTCGTTACCAATACCATTCCTTTTCGGGCAAATTTCACTTTTACTTCAAAAGAACAACTAGCCCCCTCCCCACATTACACACTGAAGCCGCTTCCCAAGATTATAAAAAATGAGCAAAGTGACCTTTGGGAAAGCATACCTGAATTCATAGTCGATAAGATAAAAAAAGGCAATTCATTGGGCATAGAAGAGATGGCTTCACGGGTAAAATTAACCCCACACGCCTTTAAGACAAAGTTTAGTACCTATTATGGTAAGCCATTTTACCAGTATTGTTTAGAACAAAGAATGAAATATGCCGCCGAATTATTGCTTCGGGGTTATAAATCAACGAAGGTAGCTATACAAGTGGGTTACAGCGAAAAATCAATCATCAAATTCATGAAGATGTTCCATAAGCATTTCGGAATTACGCCTAAAAAGTATCAGATGAGTCATAGTTTGAAGAAGTAAGAAGGGTAGTGGCAAAAGCAGGTTAGGTTTTAGTGCGGTAGGCATAAATCATTACTGCAGGGTACGCCAAACTAAGTTTATAGGTGTACAACTAACTACGCAGTATAGACAACAGAAACGCAACCAGAGGCAGGAAACTTTCTAAAATAAGGCAATCGTCAGAACTTGGTTATGATACAAACCAAAAAAATAACATTCTTAACAAGTTTTGGGCTCACTCCCAAGCTGCGCTTTGGAGTGAGCCGTAGGAAGCCCTAAAAAAGACAAAGCACAGTGGATTTCACTGTGCATGTACTACTATACTCAACGTTATGAAAAATTTTTATATCCCACAATGACTCTACGCTATCGACGCATCAGGAATCTTGTTTGGTATTATTTCGGAATAAATCGTAATTTATCTACAGTAAGTAACACTTATCATCGCTTTAACCTCTCATCTACCTCTCTATTTCAGCGGAAACGATTACTTAATTATATTGTCTTGGATAAAATCAAAGAGAAATATGTGTATTAACAATTATTTTTAAGAATGTGTTTTGACTAATTATTCTTTTTACAAATATATGTTAAAACTTATATTTTTCTATTTGTATATAATGAATCGTGTTTTTTTTTATGTGAAAGCGAGGAAAATCTAAATGGATGCCAGAAAATCAACAAAAGCTGTTTATTTTTGATGAGTATGTTTTTTACTTAGAAAATTAACCTATTAAATGAAAACTAAGTTCGCTGCACTTATTGTGGAGGATGACCCTGTTGCTGCGGCAGAATTGGATCTTTTTTTAGGTAAGACAAATATGTTTGAAAAGCCTATTGTCTATCCCACCGTGATGGAGTCTTACAGGCATCTCATCGGTCAAGCGGTAGATATTCTTTTTCTAGACCTCGAACTACGCGACTTCCCAGGTTTAGAACTGTTAAGGCTCCTGGAAAGCCCACCACCCGTTATCATTACGTCTTCCCATGTCGAACTAGCCCTTGACTGTTTTGAGTTTGAAGTAGCTGATTTCTTAAGTAAACCTTACTCCTATACCAGGTTGTTGCGGGGTATTCAGCGGGCAATCCAAAAACAACCTTCCCCTGACATCTTATCGAGAGATTTGTCGTCAAAAAAACATATTTTTTTACAGACAGGGCGTGCCTCGGAGCGGTTTGAATTAAATGATATTTTGTACATCGAAGCCTACGGCATTTATGTAAAAGTAATCACGAAATCCGGGGTGGTAGTGGTCAACCAAATGTTGTCAAGCATAGAAAAAGACCTTCCGCCCACCTCTTTTTTGAGGGTTCACCGTTCTTTCATGATTAATCTTGAGCATCTCAATCGAATCGAACCCAATGACTTATGGATTAACAGCTTTCAAATTCCGATTGGCTTATCCCACAAAGATAAAGTACGTCAAACACTAAAAAACAACGGGATACTCGATTAAATTTTTCGGTTAGGAACTGTAAAATAAAAAGTGCTTCCTTTTCCTTCAAGGCTGGTTGCCCATAATTCTCCCCCATTTTTACGAACAAACTCCTGGCTTATCCAAAGTCCCATTCCGTTACCTCTTTCTCCATTTGTACCAAGTGTAGTTGAACGCGACGCCCCTGTTAAAACCATTTCTAACTCCTGCGCCCTAAGCCCAATGCCCGTATCCTGAATCGAGATAACTGTTTTATCGGATTTTTCTTCAGCTTCAATGATAATTCTGCACGCAGGAAAGGAAAACTTTACTGCATTACTCAATAAATTTCTCAAAATTAACTGCAAATGATTTTCATCCCCCCATCCTAAGGTTCTGGCAGGCACTTTATTGAGCACCTGCATTTGTTTTGCATTTATTTCCTCTTTTTGAAAGAGAATTGCTTCTTCTACTACTTCCCTGATGGGTATCTCAACAACAACACTTTTGTAACCGCTCAACTGCAAATTTGCCCAATTCAATAAATTACTAAGCAATAGGCTTACATCTTTTGTTTTAAAGTCTATTTCATTAATAACCTGCTTTGCTTGGTCTACTGTGAGATTGCCTTCATTGAGACGTCTAATCGTAGACTGTAAATGATACAGAGGAGAGCGAAGGTCATGACTAATTACGGCAAATAACTGATCTTTGTACCGATTTATTTCCTGTAAATCAACCGTTTGCTGAGAGAGTTGTTCATTTCGCTTGATTAATAGTGCCTGAAATTGCCTAAAAATTGACTTATTGAAATATACGCAAACACATATAAAAAAATAACAAACCGTAAAATTCACAATTACTGAATAGTAATTAGCGTAGGTCCAATCCCGAGACACATCTTTGATAATCAAGACAATGACCCAATAAACAGTTACATTAAATACAATTGCCGCTGCTTGAAGGTATCTATCAAAAAGCACCATACCCATGGCTGATAGGCCCACAACAACGATTTGTAATTCATCCATTCTGCCCAAATTTCGATTAAATACGGCTACTGCCATTAAAATAAGGTGGGTAACCACAAAAATGTAAATAAAACCAACTCGGTAATAGTAGGCTCTAAGCATTAAATAGAGTGGTAAATTTATAATGGCAAAAACAACTATTAAAATAACCGAAATGGTCCCATCTCCCCAAAAAAAATCCATTACAGACAGAATCAACTGAAGACCTAAACAGCAAATATTCAACACATTACATAAACGTACACGCTGTTCATCTAATAGCGATAAATTGGGGCGTACCCCCGTACTACACAGATTCTCCCAAGACAAATTTTTCATAACTATGGTCTTCTTTCCGACGCCCAATATAACCCATAGGGATATATACGTCAATAAATATTCTATCCGACGCTTTATACTAAACTTAGTCACAAAATTACGTTCTGAAAAGTAAGCAATATCTTAATAAGTCCCTTCTGAGGTATCAATAGAAGTTTTACTATCTTTCTAAAAGGGTTGAGAAGGATTCAAGGGTCTAAAAAATCTTCCATAAAAACCCAAACAACCATCCTCAGCTTTGTGTTAGGATGTTATTGAGGGTTCATTTTTAGTAAAATGAGCGTGCAAAAAAAGCAGGGCAAAAACCTAGTCAAATTTTGGTAGAGAGAAACTTTGATTAACAACCAAGTAGGGAAAAAGAAGAGGAGAAACGATGATTAAACAAAACACCAACAGGCATCCTACCAAAACACGAACTAATCGCTCAAAAAGGTTCATTATATGAGGGTTACTAAAGATGAATTATATTTTTCCTGACAACAACCACTTATTAGACCTCTCCAAGGATTTCTCTGAATATGCCTCTTAACTGCATTTTCAGAATTGGATGCTACGCGCGTATGTTTTCTAAAGTAAAATTTAGCCTTTAATTACGAATTTTTATTTGAAAAATAAAAATATATCTTGGATTCATCAAAAAACGCCACATATCATTGGCAAGTTTTCTTTTGAATTCGCTAAGAAGTTTGATAATAATTTGAGGAAGTATAAGTAAGGTAAAGTGCTGATACAAAAATACATTGGGTATTTTTACTATTCACAAAATACTGACGAACAAGGCCTTTCTCTATGTAAAACCTACAATTAAATGTATAAATGAGTAAAATAAGGCAGCTTAAAGTTAAAAAGCTTTGCTATATTGACGCCTCCAATTTTTTTGAGAGAGTACCTCCTGATTATTTTGTAAGCATACTACAAATATATACATATTTATTCAACGATATGGAACATAAACTTGTCCCTTTAATTGTAGAAGATGACCCCCTTGCCCAAAAAAGTTTGGTCTATCTTCTCACTAAAACCAATATGTTTGAAGACGCTGTTGTGTGTGGAACAGTTACTGAAGCATTTGAATATCTCAATCGAAAAACTGCCGATCTAATTTTTTTAGACATTGAACTTCCTGATTTGTCAGGGTTAGAGTTATTGAAACTATTTCCAGCCCATGCGCCAGTTGTGGTTACTTCTTCACACGTAGAATTAGCGGTAGATTGTTTTGATTTTGATGTTATTGACTTTCTTACGAAACCTTTTTCTTACACCCGCCTCCTAAAATCTATCCAACGGGCTACTAAAAAAATACCAAGTCAACAAGTTATTACGGAGAAAACACCTGTTAAAGACTATGTTTTTCTCCCAACAGGCCGCTCAACGGTTCGATTTAATTATAACGATATCCTGTATATTGAAGCCTACGGAGTATACGTTAAAATTGTCACTCCAGATGGTACGGTTGTGGTAAACCAAATGCTTTCAAACATTGAAGAGGTCTTACCCCAGGAGCCATTTTTACGAATCCATCGCTCCTTTATCGTAAACATGAATCATATTAATCGTATTTCTTCTAATGAGCTGAGAGTCAGCACGTACTTCCTTCCCATCGGAATGTCTTACAAAGATAAAGTAACGCAAAAACTTAAAAGCAGTGGATTACTCAGCGAATAAAACTTACTATCTAATTTGGTTCTCTTTACTTACCCTTGTTTTTGACTATCCATCAGCCCCATCGTTCGTTGGGATTCTACTCGACTATACATTTATTTATTTTTCCCTTATTCTATAACCTTTTATGAAAAAAAACACCTTTTTACTCTCTCTATTGGTCTTTGTCGAGTGTTTTCTGATTAGTAGCACCCACGCCCAAACAAATTTTATAAACGGCGATTTATTACCCGATGCCCCTGAACTTGCAACAAGGGGAAAATATAGTATTGGGGTCCAAACCCTGAAATTGGTCAACAATAATCAATTGGATGTTCTACATTCAAAAAATGGCAGAGACTCCCTCTATAATCGACTTTTAACCGTTGAAATTTGGTACCCCGCCATCATTCCATCTGATAAGCAACAACTCGTAGAATACGACCAAGTGCTGGGCTCTAGTAATGACCCAAAAAGACCTTTAATCCCCTTCAAATTTATGGGACGGGCTTTAAGAAATGCCCAAGCCGACAGGACCGACGGTCCCTACCCTCTCTTAATTGTCTCTCACGGCTATTTGGGTTCGCGGTATTTACTCACTTACCTAACCGAAAATTTAGCCTCCAAGGGATATATTGTTGTGGCCATTGACCATACAGAATCTACCTTTAGCGATGCGGCAAGTTTTGCCAGCACATTACTCAACCGGTCGCTCGATGATTTGTTTGTTCTCAATGAAATGGCTCTCTTGGGTAATAAGAACAGTAAAAGTTTCTTGTCAGGATTGGTAAACGCCAACAATACGGCCTTAATTGGCTATTCCATGGGTGGTTATCGGGCACTCAATGCCGCTGGTGCAGGGTATAGTGCTCAAGCCGTAAAATTTTTCGGCCAAATGACAGGCGGTAGCAAAGCTCTAGAAAAAAGGATGTCAGGAAATGCAGCGTTTTCAGCCTCACTTGACCCTAGAATCAAGGCAGTAGTGGCTTTTGCTCCGTGGGGCATGGAACGGGGCGTATGGGATGCTGAAGGACTAAAAGGCCTCACCGTTCCTACTTTTTTTGTGGCAGGTAGTCAGGATGATATTTCAGGATATGAAAAAGGAATCAAGGCTATTTATGATGGCGCAATCAATGCCGACCGTTATCTGTTAACCTATATCAATGCTCGTCACAATGTAGCCCCCAATCCTCCCCCCGCAGAATCTATGACGCCAGGCATTCCCCTAGATGAATATCTGCGATATGCTGAACCCGCTTGGAATGAACGCCGTATCAATAATATCAATCAACATTTTGTAACGGCATTTCTGGGCGCACAACTCAAAGGACTAGACTATAAAAAATATCTGGAAGTAAAAGAGAATTCTAATGAAGCAACTTGGTTTGGATTCAAACCCCGCACATCAGTGGGCTTGGAATTAAGACATGCCAAACCTTAAACTGCCCGACTCTTACAAAACAGGAGGTTTTATTTTTCTTTACAACAGAAACTCGACTACAAAAAGGGTCATTTTGCTTAGCAAAATGACCCTTTTTGTAGTAATTATATTTCGAGATTCTTATCTCTGACGCTTTTCGCGGGCTGGCTTAGTAGCCTCTTGCTCTTTCTTTTTGCCAGTACGGAAACCAGCAGGATAAGTTGACCGCAAGTCATTCATTGGTAAAATTCTGATTTCTACCCGACGGTTTCGGCTCATTCCTTCAACCGATTTGTTATCGGCAAGCGGACGAAGCTCTCCGTAATATTCAAGCGTAATACGGCTTGGATCCTGTAAACCATTGCGTATCAAATAACGTTTAGCGGCTTCTACGCGGCGTTTCGAAAGTTGTACATTATAGTTATCGGAAGCACGAGCATCTGTATGCCCTACAATAATTGCCCGGCAATTTGGACGAAGATTGAGTAGGTCAATTACCTGACGCAGAATCTGCTGCGAAGGGTCTTTAACGATTGCCTTATCAGTATCAAACTCAATATTACCAAACATTGCCTCACATTCTTCTTTAGGTAAATTACGGGCAATAATATCTTTGATGTACTTATCTAGATCCATTGCAACCCCACCACCTGATACGATGCTATTGGCAGGAGTACTTGGTTCTTTGTCGAAAAGGTCAGCAACGCCATCGCCATCGGAGTCTGTAAACAAACGGGGATCAACGGGCTTAGGCATATTTGCTTTCGCAATTGAATCAGCCTCTTTCATCGTTGGATTATACGGCGGCGGAATCAATGCCAATGGATTGGTATAACGCAAATGATAACGGCCTTTAGCAGGATCATGAACCCAATTTCCTTTGGCATCTTTCTTGGCCATTACAGCACTCTTACCCATCTTGTAAGTGATTGCCAATCCGACACTCCCCCACTTATCCTGTTTTGAATCTCCTTTTCTAAACAACCAAATATCCTGTCTTGGGTATTGGTCAGCGCCGCCACCACCATATGTTACATCTAATTTTTCGGAATTGACATGGTTTAAGGTAAAGTCTAACCCAATATCAATGCGTGGTGAAACTTCAAAATGAATAGATGAACCAATAGGAACTACAATTTCACGCGTATAGGTAGACCCGTCTCTTTCCCATTCACCTGCCGTTTTCGAGCTTCTATTGGTATTACTGCTAATCAGGAGCGTGCCATTGTTGGTTCCTAAGCGGTACACTTTGGAGTTGAACCACATGTATCCATAACCTACGTAGACATCCCATTTCCAACGTTTGAGTTTATCATACCCAAACAGAATAGGCTTGAGGTTGGCATGAGCGTTGATTGAAGTTTGCAGAAAACCTTTCGACTCAAAATGAGCATTGTAAATTCGCTGTTTGGAGCCATTCAAGTTTCCCGTCCAGAAATTTAGACTTGCGCCAAAGATAGGTGATACCTGTTTGTGTAATCCTAGGCCTAAACCACCCGTTAGATGTTCTTCTGGCCCCAGTTTAAAGTCGTGCTGACGTAAATCACCGTAAAATTGAGTCAGGGCAGGGGTGATGGTAAGTGCCCATGTATTCAATTTATTTGGACCTTCATAGCCAGCCCGTTTGGGTGCGGGGGCCTGAGCATTAATTTTCGTCAATGCAAACGATACAATTAATAGAGTGGACAGAAAGTTGACTTTTTTCATGGGCAATGAATGATTGTTATTTACTACAAAAAGGTAATACTAACATTTTCTTAAATAATAGTGTATCAAGTCTTATAAGCCGGATTCTGTTCCCCGACTTTCATCGGGACTCTTATCATTTATCTGGTTCTGACGTCACCGTCCGAATCTATCAACCTACCCATGCCGATACCCCTTGGAAGAGGATTGGAGCGAGTAACTCCAAAATCAGCACTTATTTGGTCTTTCAGCCCGTAAGGTTTACCATGCCTCGCTTGTCACCAACCGAGCGGTGGGCTCTTACCCCACCCTTTCGCCCTTACCCAATTTCGAACAAGTCCGAAACTAGGCGGTTTGCTTTCTGTTGCACTTGCTGTCAAGTCATCGTCACCAACGACCTGCCTTCCCGTTAGG
>JAIXPV010000061.1 GCA_027486105.1 Runella sp.
GGAAAACTTAGGGGGGATTTTGACCGAGACTATCGTCGATAATCTGGAGGATTTGAACCCCAAAGCGGTTTGGTTTATGGTCAATTCCAAATCCTACGATTTGGCAGTAACCGAAGATTATTTAGGAATGAACGACCGTTTTCACCACGTTACTTATGCCGTCAACAGTCGCGAAGAAGTTTTGATTGCCGCCGATATTTGTCTTGAAAACGGCATTTTTATCGAAACAGGGCCTCACAAGCACACCATTCAGCAAACGTTTTTTCTGTATGTGTATGAACCTGGCGGGAACCGGATAGAGATTGCCAATACCACCGCCAGGTTAATTGTTGACCCCGATTACGAAACCGTCGTCTGGACGTTGGAAGAGCGTAAAAAAGGACAGGCGTGGGGCTTGGCTACCGTGCCGAGTTTTCACACCAAAGGCACTCCCATGCCCGAAGAATTGGATTGATTTTATATGACCCATTTAAGTACTATGAAGAAGAAATTGTTAGTCATCGGAGCGCATTCGGGCGATTTTGTGTGGCGAGCCGCTGGCACCCTCGCTAAAGCCCTTGAAGAAGGGGCCGATACCTTGGTCATCGCTATGTCGTACGGCGAACGGGGCGAATCAGGCGAATTGTGGAAAGAAAATCCAAATCGTACCGAAGAAAGTGTAAAAATCATTCGTCATGAGCAGGCGCAAAAAGCCGCCGATGCTCTCGGAACGCCCATTCAATTTCTGGATTGGGGCGATTATCCGATGTTGATTTCTGACGAACGTATTACCCAATTGACTAGAATAATCGGCGATTTTGAGCCTACGGTGATTCTGACCCATTCTGAAAAAGACCCCTTCAACCCCGACCATCCGTTGGCTTTTCAGGCCACCCAACGAGCCCGATTGTTGTCGTCAGGGGCGGGTGTGCCGAGTGCTTTCAAAAACATTGACCCACCCGTTTGGTATTCATTCGAACCCCATCAGCCCGAACTTTGCGGTTTTGTGCCCGATACTTTCGTTGATATTTCGTCGGTTATGGACAAAAAATTGGCGGCTATGAACTGTATGGGTGCGCAAACTTATTTGAAAGACTATTATGCAGAATTGGCCTCTCGCCGCGCCAATCACGCCCGTCGCATTTCGGGAAAGAAAGACATCCAATTTGCCGAAGCTCACCAGAGCCAAGTACCGAGGGTGGTTTCATCCATTTTTTAAAAGCCGAATGTCGACTATTTTGAACTATTGATAGATTAAAAAGACTGATTCAAGGAATTTGAGGAAAAAGTCCCCTAAAGGCGCTCTATTTTAAGGTATTATTGTCCTGTCTATTTTTTTCTTTAACCTATTAATATCAGTTAAATTATGAAATCATCAAGACGTAATTTCATTCAGTCTTTAGGGGTTGGGGCCGCCAGTTTGGGTGTTGCGCATCAATCAACGGCCCATGCGTACGAGCCTCCCAAATCATCAAAGCCAAACGCGGATGACCAGATTTTGTTTGTGGGCGACAACATCGCGGTTGCCAATACCGAGTATGGTAAAGTGAGAGGTTTCATCCTTCGTGGTATTCATACTTTTTTGGGAGTGCCCTACGGCGCAGATACGTCTGGTAAAAATCGTTTTATGCCGCCTCAAAAGCCTGCTCCTTGGTCAGAGATTCGGCCCGCTCTTTGGTGGGGAAACACAGCCCCACAAATCATGGAAAAACGATATGCAAACACCTATGCGTCTTTTGTGGATCACTGGAACTACGACGACGTTTCGGAAGATTGTTTGAGAATCAACGTCTGGACACCCGCTTTGGATACCCAAAAACGTCCGGTAGTTGTTTGGTTACATGGAGGAGGTTTTGTAAATGGAAATGGCATTGAACAAGACGGTTATCATGGTGAAAATATCTCGCGCCTTGGCAATATCGTATTTTGTTCGCTCAACCACCGACTCGGGTCATTGGGATATAGCTATCTAAAAGCAGCAGGTGGACACCCCGCCTCGGGAAACGTAGGTAATTTGGATATGGTAGCCGCGCTCGAATGGGTCAAAAATAACATTGCCAATTTTGGGGGCGACGCAAATAATGTGACCATCATCGGCCAGTCGGGGGGAGGCTCCAAAGTAACAACCTTGATGAATATGCCAGCGGCGAAGGGATTATTTCATAAGGCGGTGGTGTTGAGCGGCGGTTCATTGGCGGGTGTCAATAAAGAATATGCCGAAAAATTAGGGCTGAAAATAATGGAGGAAGCAGGACTGAAAGCTGGGGAGATAGAAAAGTTACAACAAATTCCGTGGCGAGAATACATAGACATCGCCGATAGGGCTGTTGCCAAAATGGCTGACGAAGCCAAACGCCTCAACGTGCAAAGAGGAGGGTTCTCACCCGTAGCCGACGGAGAATACCTTAACAGTACCCCGTTTTTCAGCGACGCAACGCATTTCTCAAGTGATATTCCACTGATTATTTGTTCGACATTTAACGAGCAAAGCCCAAGTCGGACAGATGCGGCGTTGGAGAAACTGACCTTGGCCGATGTAAAAGAAAGACTTAAACCACGATTTGGAGAAAAATCGGGCGAAATAGCCGATGCGTATGCCCGGAGTTTTCCGAAGGCCCGTCCCATTGAGATTTGGTCTTTGATACTTTCAAACCGAAAAAATGCCGTTGCCATTGCCGACGCTAAGGTATCGCAACAAAAAGCCCCAGTTTATTTGGCTTGGTTTGGCTGGCAACCGCCCCTTTTTGACGGCAGAATGCGGGCTTTTCACTGCGATGATATTTGTTTTTGGTTTTATAACACCGATTTGATGCTTACCCATACTGGCGGGGGAAAACGTCCGCGAGCTTTATCGGAAAAAATGGCAAAATCATTTCTCAATTTTGTCAAAACAGGAAATCCAAACGGTGGCGGCTTGCCCAATTGGAAATCATACACCACCCAAAATGGTGAAACGATGATTTTGGATGATACCTCCGTACTGGTAAACGACCCAGACCGCGATGCCCGAAAATCATTGGCGTAATTTTTTGAATTCTAAGAGGTTTTCGCCTCAGAAAACCTCCTAGAATTACCACTAATCAGCCATTGTAAAATATGGATTTAATAAAAGAACTTTCGAAGTTTTCAGCCGCTACGATTTGTGAAGCCCTTGGAAACAAAGGCAATTTGCCATCGGCCATCAAACCAATCGCCGCAAACATGAAAGTCTGTGGCCCAGCTTATACGGTTCAGACCATGCCGCGTGACAATGTTTTGTTGCATCGTGCCTATGCGTATGCTAAGGCTGGAGATGTCTTAATCGCCAATTGTTCGGGTTTTTATGAAGCTGGTTACTGGGGTGATTTGATGAGTTTGGGGGCAAAAACGAAAGCAATCAACGGCTTAGTGATTGATGCCTGCGTGCGCGATGCCGACGATATTGAGGCGTTGGACTTCCCTGTTTTTTCAAGAGGGTTATGCATTCGTGGTACGTCAAATCACGGCGACGGAACACTCAATGAACCCATCATAATCGGAGATGTACTGATTCATCCGGGAGACATTGTAGTCGGTGACCGCGATGGCGTCGTGGTGGTTCCGTTCAATAAACTGGAAGAAACCATCGAAAAAGCTGCCGCAAGAGAAGCCAAAGAAGAAAAAACAAGAGCCGAACTTAGAAAAGGAAGAACTTCTCTTCAGATATATGGCTGGGATGAGAAGTTTGGGTATTAGTAGCTAGTAACGAGCAAAACCAGCCAGGGTTTTGCTCGTTACCCATCATTTACCAATTATTATTATGAAAATTGCCATTTTGGGTTTAGGCGAAGCAGGTTCTCGTTTTGCTAATGATTTGGCTGAAATGGGCGTGACCGTGGCGGGCTACGACCCCAATCCTGTTCGGGAATTACACCCATCAGTTACGCTTGCCCTAAGCAATGCCGAAGCCGCCAAAGACTCCGATGTGATTTTCAGCGTCAACTTATCGTCGGTATCAGAAGAAGTGGCCCAGGACATTTTTCCAGTCCTCCAGAACACGCAGTTTTTTCTGGAAATGAATACTTCTTCGCCCGACAAGAAAAAGAAGATTGACATGATTTTGAAGCCAACGGGTGTTCAATTCATTGATTTAGCCATCATGGCACCTGTACCGCCCAAAGGTATCAAAACCCCGTTTCTAGCAGCGGGAGAGGAGAGTTTTGCTTTTTTGGAGAAAATGAAACCGTTGAAGTTAGACCTATCGCTCGTTGAAAATGGCAAAGTAGGCGATGCCGCAACCATGAAACTGCTGCGCTCGATTGTCTACAAAGGCGTGGCGGCGGTTATCTGTGAGGCCGTAGAAGCGGGGGAGGCATTCGGGATGCCTGCGTATATCCGCAAACAAATCAGTTCGATTATTGGCGGAAACGACGATTTGATTGACCGTTTTGTGGAAGGCAGCAAAACCCACGCTCTGCGTCGAATGCACGAAATGGAAGCCGTGATTGAAATGCTGGAAGAACGCAATCTGGACCCGATTGTGACCCGTGCCACGAGAGATAACTTGGCAAAACTGATGAACTAAATGCAAAAGGCCATTCCATTTATGCAGCTTCGGGGTGGAAGCTCCAAAGGGCTTTTCTTCAAAGCCGAAGACCTCCCTACCGATGAAAACGAGCGAAACCGTTGGCTTCTTCTAGCAATGGAAGGAACCACTGAAGGCGACCCTCGCCAGATTGACGGCTTAGGTGGTGCTACTTCTTTGACCAGCAAAGTAGCCATTGTTAGCAAATCAATAACTCCCGAAGCTGGATCCTGCCCAGCCGATTTGGACTATCTCTTTGTACAAGTAGTAGTGGGCAAGGGCAAAGTATCGACTACCCAAACTTGCGGCAACATTTTGGCGGGTATTGTGCCTTTTGCCATCGAATCGGGATTGATTGATGCTACACACCCTGTCACTTCTGCCCGAATTAATATCGTCAATACGGGTGGAATCTGTGAAGTATTGGTACAAACCCCCAACGGTCAAATCGAAACTCAAGGTAATGCCAAAGTAGATGGTGTCCCGGGTACTGCCTCCCCTATTATTTGTAATTATTTAGAAACCGTAGGTTCAACATGCGGCGCTTTGCTGCCCACGGGCCACGCAAAGGATGTGATTGACGGAGTAGAAGCTACTTGCATAGACAATGGTATGCCCATTGTGATAATGCGAGCGCAAGATTTTGGTCTGGTAGGCAATGAAACCAAAGAAGTTCTAGAAGCCAATGAGCCTCTCAGGCAACAAATTGAAGCAATCCGCTTGAAAGCGGGGCATTTGATGAATTTGGGCGATGTCAAAGACCAAACCATTCCCAAAATGTGTTTGGTTTCGCCCCCTGAAAATGGCGGAGTTGTTAATACACGAATGTTCATTCCTCACGTAGTTCACGAAGCTATCGGTGTTTTGGCCGCGGTTTCGGTCGCTACTGCCTGCGTGGTTCCTAATACAGTGATAAATGATAAACGAGGAGTGATGAGTTATAAATTGAATACGCCAAATGATAGGCCTTCGTCACTAAGTGTTGAACATCCTTCGGGTGAATTTACGGTAAATCTTGCGTATGAACTCGTTGATAATCAGATTGTCGTTCATAAGTCAGGCGTAATTCGTACGGCTCGATTGTTGAGTAAAGGAGAAGTGTTTATCCCTTAAAATATTATAAAAACAAGTTCTTTCGTCGGTTATACGGAGTGATGCCTCCTTTTCGGAGGCAAATATTTCCGTTTTACTTTGATTTCTGTGGGCTTAGTAGTGCAAACTGGTACATTTGAAATGTTTTTCAAAACGTACCCAATGGCTAAAAATCAAGCTTTGAGACGATTCGTGTGGGGAGTATCGCTGTTTGTGGCGGTGTTTGTCAACTTTCCCATTATTGTTCTGAACTTACCCCGACTGTCTAAGCCCATTGTACAGTTGGACATTGTTCTTCAAGTTGTAATAAGTTTTATCTACGCCTTGGTTTTTATCCGATGGATTTACCAAGCTACTTTACGAAACGACCCTCTTTTAAAACAATGGGGTGGGGCGATATTGATGCTGATTGTCTACAGTGTAGTACTAACGTCGGCAAATACATTTATCATTGGGCTACCTCTCAAAACGGCCTCCACAGTAGTGACACGCGGAGTATTGATGGCCGTGATTATGTATTTTTTTAGCCGTTTTATGACCGAAACGGAGAAGAAAAATGAAATATTAATCGAGAACGAACAACTTAAGCACGAGAATCTGTTGGTGCAACTCACTTCGCTTAAAAACCAACTCAATCCTCATTTTTTATTTAATTCGCTCAATACCCTCAGTTGGTTGATTAATGAAGACAAAGCCAAAAGCCAACTTTATCTCCAAAAACTTTCGCAGGTTTTGCGGTATTCACTGAGTATGCAGGAGCAGTCGTTGGTATCTCTAAAAGAAGAACTAGTTCTGGTAGAAAGTTATATTTTTCTCCTCCAAATGCGCTTTGGGGAAAATCTGAACGTCAGCCAAAAAGTGAAAGCGTTGGAAGGATTCCAAATCCCTCCCCTTTCGCTTCAGTTATTAATCGAAAATGCCATTAAGCACAATATCGTCTCCTCAGCCAATCCGTTGGAGGTTAGCATTGAGTTACAACTTGCCGATAAAACGATTTTGGTCAGCAACTCGCTCCACATCAAGTCTAATTCAGCAGGGACAGGCATTGGCTTGGCCAACCTCAATCAGCGTTTCAAGCTGTTGACCAATCGGGAAATTGAGATTAAACAAAATGATAGGTCATTCTGTGTGGTTTTGCCACTGATAGCCAAAGAATTTGGAGACGGTACTCCACCAAATATTGGAAGTAGATGATAAAAATAGTGATTATCGAAGACGAGCCCGCCGCAGCGAGCCAACTAAAATTTCTGTTGCAGGAACTGGGAATAAAGCACCAAATCAGTGTAGTTATTGAAACCGTTGGGGAGGGGATAAAATGGTTTACGTCCAACGAAAGCCCTGACCTGATTTTCTCTGATATTCAACTCGCCGATGGGATTTCGTTCGAGATTTATGAGCAAATTCAATTACAAACACCTATTATTTTCACTACCGCTTTTGACGAATACGCCATTCGGGCCTTTAAGCTCAACAGTATTGACTATCTTCTCAAACCGATTGATGAAGATTCGCTTCGTTTTGCAGTAGAAAAATACCAAAACCGGCAGTTAGTAAAGCAAGAAATTCTCAACGAACTCCTCAAAGAACAGGCTTTTGTACCCAAAAATTACCGTAAAAGCTTTTTGATAAAGTACAGAGATAAACTATTGCCCATTAAAACCAACGAATTTGCCTTTTTTGTCATAGATAATGGCTTGGTTTTTGGCCAACTCCACGACGGTAAAAAATACATCATGGATTTTAAGCTCGAAGAACTCGAAAATCAGCTTGACCCCGTTGATTTTATAAGAGCAAATCGTCAGTACATTCTTTCAAGGAAAAGTATTGTTGAAATCGAATCGTATTTCAATAGTAGGGTCAATGTAAAGGTGCATCCAGCGGCGGCGTTTCCAGTTATCATAAGCAAAGAAAAAGTCACGCTTTTTAAAAAATGGTTTGAAGAACACTAACAACGACGATTCACCTGCTGTTTTTTCCCCTTCACTTTTAAAACATCCCATTGCCTCAACACCTAAGCACTTTTGAGCGTCATAAGTGTTGTAAGCAAACCATTAAAACTACCTTATTATGAAAGTAAATAACTTTCTCGCAGGGGTTGTGCTCGGTACAACCTTTCTCATCATTGCCTGCAACAAAACAGACGACACCGCCGTTACGCCAACCACCACTGCCTCAGTTGGTGCGCTAAGTTGCTCGTCGGCTACATTTTCGGCTACCGCAACTGCAAGCGCCGCCTACACAGGTACGGCTACCGTATCCTATACCGGTGGGAACGGAGCCGCCTACTCCACAGGAACCGCCATTGCGTCTACGGGCGTAACGGGCCTAACCGCTACTTTAGCCGCTGGTACTTTGGCTTCGGGGGCTGGTTTGGCTACTTTTGCCATCACGGGTACACCGTCGGCCGCAGGCACGGCATCGTTTGCGATTTCATTAGGCGGGCAGTCGTGCACATTAGCCTTGACGGTCAATGCTGCAAATACTTCAACGGGCGGAACGGCTTGGTCGGTAGATACCGACATTGCGAAAATTGTAGCGGCTGCCGAAGCTTTCAAAGCAACACTTTCGTCGAGTCAGGTATCGTCGGTTCAATATAGCTATACCGTGGCTCAGGCAAAACTCTGGAGTAATTTGCCCCAATCGTTGTACAAAGGGCGCGTAGGTTTGGCTTCAAGCACGTTTTCTGCGGCTCAATGGACGGCCTTTTACAATCTTTTGAAAGTGGCTACCGGAACAGGAGCCAATGAGGGTAACGAAGAATATGCGGGCATTATCGACGCCGACGATTACCTAAGAGCTAATGGTGGCGACAGCGGTTATGGTTCGGGCAATTATTATGTCGGTTTCCTGGGCACGCCCAGTACAACAGGACTGTGGTGTTTGCAAATCGGAGGTCACCACGGCACCATCATTTATACCTACAATGGGGGTAAAATGACGGGCGGAACGCCTTCTTTCCGTTCGACCGAGCCTTATCCAACTTGGGTTTCGACCAATACCAGCAAAACTGTACAGCCTTTGGTGCAGGAAACGGCTGCCTTTGCCAATTTCTTGAAAAGCCTTAGTGCATCGGAATTAACGACGGCAAAGCGGGCAGCAGCTCAAAATGACATCATCGTAGGGCCTCAAAAAGATGGTACTTTTCCCACTACTAAATCAGGCGTAAAAGCAGGAAACCTCACCACTAATCAAAAAGACCTGTTATTAGTGGCCATCAAAACTTACGTGGATGATTTGGACGACAAAGCGGCGGCCGCGGTTTTGGCAAAGTATAAGTCTGAATTGGACGAAACCTACGTATCTTACTACGGCGGAACAACCATGGCCGAAAAAGGCGATTACATCTTGATTGATGGCCCTAGCGTATGGATTGAATGGTCAATGCAAGGTGGCATTGTAATTAGAAACGGAGTACACCCTCACTCGGTTTGGAGAGATAGAAAAGCAGATTATGGTGGCAATTAAAATTAGGTTTTGGATAGTAATAACGTTGGCAGCGTTTCAAACGCTGCCAACGTTGGCACATCCTATGCCCAACTCTATGGTGGTACTGAATATCCACGAAAAACATATTTCGGGACAACTCATGCTTCCACTGAGCGAGTTACAATCTGCGATTGGAATGGAGGTCAATGATAATTCATCTCGTTTGGTGGAGCGCCTAGGCGATTCGCTTCGGATTTATCTAACCCAACACATTCGCCCCAAAAGTTTTGAAGGCAAGCCCTGGGCATTAAAACTGGGCGAAATGAAGGTTGTCGAGAGTACAGACCAACTCGTAGGTCAATACAAGGAATTGGTGGTAGCATTTGAAATGTCTCCACCCCTCAATTACGACCTTCGGAATTTTTATTTCGATTATGACGTGATTTTGCACCAAGTAGCTAGTCACCGTGCTTTAATTCATGTCAAACAAGATTGGGCGCAGGGACTGGTTAGAGAAGATACCACTACCCAACAAGTAGGGGTTATTGAATGGGATATTGTAAATGGGAAGCTATCGCCCTTCCAAGTTAGTTTGCAACAGGGAAGCCTCTGGAAGGGCTTTCAAAACATGGTAAAACTGGGCATGGAACATATTGCTGAAGGTATCGACCACATACTGTTTGTACTTACGTTATTGCTTCCAGCGATGCTCGCCGCCGATGGTCGCCGATGGGGTAAGTTTAGTGGATTGAAGCCGAGTGTGGTCCATCTGCTCAAGATTATTACCGCCTTTACCATTGGGCATTCGCTCACATTGGTGCTGGGTGCGGTACAATGGCTCCATTTTCCGAGTAAGCCCATTGAAGTGTTGATTGCCTTTACGATTTTGGTTTCGGCTTTTCATGCTTTGCGCCCTATTTACCCAAAATGGGAGGTTTTCATTGCGGGGGCTTTCGGATTAATTCACGGCTTGGCTTTTGCCGAAACATTGACAAACCTAGAACTATCTGTCAAACAGATGATTTTGAGCATTTTTGGGTTTAATGTAGGCATTGAGTTCATGCAGTTATTTCTCATTTTGCTCGTTTTTCCTGTTTTGCTCTTACTATCTAAAACGCGGTATTATGCGATTTTTAGGCAAGTGGGTGCCTTACTGATGATAATCATGGCGTTGGCTTGGATGATAGAGCGAATACAGGAAAAGTCTAATTTTATCACGGCGTGGATTGCTGGATAAATCTCGTAAAGTTATAACGCCTAAATTTTTCGCGCTTTTTTAAGTACTTTTACTTCAGTGACAACTTTTTATAATAAGTGGCTTCAAGGGCCGTATCATTATTGTAAAAATGGAAAAAAGAGCTTTCTATCATTGGAGTTTTGGAATCGTAATAATGGCGTTGGTAAGTGCCTGTGGTGGTAGCATTGAGTTACCGCAGGACGTTGAAAAGGCAGCGGCGAACTTGCCCGAAAAGTTGGATTATAATTTACACGTTAAGCCTATTCTGTCGGACCGCTGTTTTGCGTGTCATGGTCCCGATAAGAATAAACAAAAGGCTGATCTACGTTTGGACATTGCCGATGCCGCCTACGACAAAGAATGCGAAAGCGGCTTGAAAGCCATCGTAGCGGGCAATCCTGCCAAAAGCGACGTAGTGCATCGGATTTTGTCAGAAGACCCTGAATATGTGATGCCTGAGCCCGCGTCTCACCTGACACTGTCGGTAGAAGAGAAAGCCATTCTTATCAAATGGATTGAGCAGGGAGCTGAATACAAGCCGCATTGGTCATTTGTGGCCCCCGTTAAACCAGCGTTGCCAAAAGTTAAAAATGAAGGTTGGGTCAAAAATGACATCGACCGATTTATTCTTAAAAAACTAGAAGATAAAAAACTAACAGGCAGCGCCGAAGCGCCCAAAACCACCCTGCTTCGACGCGTTTATCTGGATTTAATCGGATTGCCCCCAACGCCCGAGCAAGTAGAAGCCTTTGTAAAAGATACGTCTCCCAATGCTTACGAAAAAGTCGTTAATGAATTATTGAAAAACCCCCATTTTGGCGAACATCACGCCGTCGACTGGCTCGACGTGGCGCGTTATGCCGATACCCATGGTTATCAGGACGATGGCCTGCGCACCATGTGGCCTTACCGCGATTGGGTCATTAAATCTTTCAATCGAAATCTGGCATTTGACCGCTTTGTGACTTGGCAATTGGCGGGCGATATGTTGCCCAATCCACAAAAAGAACATCTGATAGCTACGGCCTTCAACCGCAATCATCAGCAGAGTCAGGAGGGAGGAATTGTACCGCAAGAATATTTTGTAGAATACGTAGCCGACCGTACCAATACTTTTGGAAAGGCATTTTTGGGACTGACGGTTGAATGCGCTCGCTGTCATGACCACAAATACGACCCCATCAGTCAGAAAGATTATTATTCATTGTTTGCGTTTTTTAATAACAACAATGAATACGGCCAAATCCCCTACAACGGCGAGCCCAGTCCGAGCATCACTTTACCAAAGCCCGAAACGGAAAAACAACTGCGATTGCTCAAAGAAAAACTGGCGACGATTGAAAAAAATCAGTTAAAGAATGCGGCCACATTGCGTCAGCGGTTTGAAAAATGGGTGGCTAAGGCTGTACAAGCACCACTAATTTCACCCCAAACGGCTTTGATGATTGATGTGCCATTTGACTCTATGACGGTGCGCCCTGCGGGAGAAAAGAAAGACAAAAGACGGCCTATATTCACAAATTTGGCCAATGATACCCTCAATTTTGAAACCAATGGAGATTTGGATTTTCTACCCGTACGCATCAAAAGCCCCCGCGGAAAAGGCGTGCGCTTGGTGGGAGAGAGCTATATGCAAATGCGTGGTATCAATGGTTGGGGGCAATACAAAGAGGTGCCGACCATTTCGGGCTTTTTTGAACGAAATCAACCTTTTACCGTCAGTTTGTGGGTGGGTATCACTGACCCAAAATTCAAAGGGCCACTCTTTAACCGTAATTTGGGTCCGTTCAACGGCTTTCGAGGATACGAATGTGAACGTTTGGACGACGGGCGGCTGGCGTTTCGCCTGAGTAATGTTTGGCCCGACAATGCCATTGATTTTGAGACTGATTACGTGCTAAAAGCCAATCGTTGGGTGCACCTTAC
Source organism: Runella sp. (assembly GCA_027486105.1). Taxonomy (GTDB): domain Bacteria; phylum Bacteroidota; class Bacteroidia; order Cytophagales; family Spirosomataceae; genus Runella. The sequence continues at coordinate 12,204 of JAIXPV010000061.1, forward strand.
CATGACTTACGATGGTTCAAGCAAAGCCAATGGCTTGAAAGTATATGTCAATGGAAAACGAGCCACGGGGCGGGTCATGTCGGATGGGCTGCGTGAAAGTATGCTTTGGGGGAAGAATCATACCAATTGGGGAGCGGGGGCACCCAATTTTTCCATTGGTCAGCGCCACGATTACAACTATAAAGGCTACGCAGTAGATGAACTAAAGGTCTTTGCCCGTGAGCTGACGCCGCTGGAAGTACACAGTGTGATTGGTCAAAAAGATTTTGTAAAAATCGCCCTTCAAACTCCTTCCGATAAACGTAATGATTTTCAAAAAGAGGGTCTTTTTGAGTATTTCGTTACCAACATTGATACCGAAAGTCAGAAGCTATTGGCCGAGCGCAAGCAATTATTGGCAGATGAAACGGAGTTGCTTAATAAAGAAATTGACGTGATGGTGATGCGGGAACGCAAATATCCTCGCAAAGCGCATATTCTTAAACGCGGTGCCTACGATGCCATTGACGAAGAAGTAACGGCCGATACGCCCGATCAATTTTTTAAGATTCCGAAAGAATTGCCGCGCAATCGTCTGGGACTTGCTAAATGGCTCATTCACGAAGAAAATCCGCTCTTTGCGCGGGTGATGGTGAATCGAATGTGGCAGCGGTATTTTGGAAAAGGCTTGGTGGTATCGGCCGAAGATTTTGGAAATCAGGGAGATCTGCCCACGCATCTCGAAC
>JAIXPV010000473.1 GCA_027486105.1 Runella sp.
CCACACGTGTCAGAAGGGTGTATCTTGTCAAACGAGCTTTTCATAAAAAATATGCAGAAGGTGGACTTTCAGCGGTAGGGAAATTGCTTGTGGCGGTTGTGAATCATCAAACCGTTTCATTTGTTGATTTAATGCGGATAATGGCAGCTTTCGGTCTTGGCACAGTAAAAAAATTGATTTTTAGAAAGAAGACGAAGGCCCCGACGCAGTTGACAAACTATGTCCCAGAAACGCTTACGGGCGACATGCGGGAGCATTTTAGCCGTATTTGCTGTGCTGGAATCATTGATGCCAACGAACTACTTAATCTGGCTGGAGCGGCTTTTGGGATTGAATATGCGCATCCTTTTCTCGACAAAGATTTCATAGAACTGAGTCTAATAGCGCCTGGCAGAATGAGAATAAGCCCTCAAGCCATGACGCGGTATCATTTCCGACGGGCAATGACGGGGATTTTGCCAGAAAAAGTCAGGCTGAGGCAATCTAAGGTACTTTTTGCTAAAACCATTTGGCTCATCCTTGCGGACATGACCAACGCGTGTTTGGAGGAAAATGACTTAGACGCTGTTACAAAAGAAAAATTGCTCCTGATAAAAAAAGGCCTGCAAAATATGAATCATCAAAACTTTGATTTTGACAAAATTAGGAAATTTCAACGACTGCTATTTCTTCAAATCTGGAAAAATCAATTGCAATCTCATGGATGAGAATTACTTCCAAATGTCTTGCTCCCCTAAGCCGTTATTCCACGGCATGGGCCGTCCCACAGTTGTCCTAATCGTGCTGCACTTCTTGAACAGTTTTGAAATATTTGAGATTAAGGCATGCGTTTCTTTGAGTACCGCACGGGTGGCCCCGCGTTTAATCGTTCTACAACGAGGTTGTGAGCAACCTCACGGGTGGTTTTGAGAAACCTGCCCACCAAGTTCACCGAAAAGGGCCTGATTTGATCGAAAATCAGGCCCTTTTTATATTTAGACGTACAATTTTAGTCCAGAAAAAGGCCAACAATGGCTTGCGCCAACGACAGTCCTAAGCTGAACAATAACGCGGCCAAAATGCTAGAAACGCTGAAGCCGTCTACCAGATAATCGCAGAGATAAACAATCAAGATGTTGATGACGAAATAAAACAAACCAAGGGTTAGAATGGTGATGGGCAACGAGAAAAAGAGCAATATCGGTTTTATAAACGTATTGAGCAGTCCCATCACGATGGCAACCATAATGGCGGTTTGGGTGGTGTCAACGTAAAAGCCCTGGAGCACGCGGCTGGCGGCTATCACCACAATAGTGCTTACAATGAGGCGTACAATCAGATTTATCATAAATGAGGAAAGGTTTTGGTTTGAAAATGAATAAGGAAAGATTTTCGGTTGTAAAATTAGAAATACTCCCGAAAATCCAATGGGCACTGAGCGAGTATTTCCGCTAAACACCATCAACCAATTCAAATTGTAACTTAATCAGGCCCGCATACAGGCCATTTTCATTCATGGCCAGCTCTTCGTGGGTGCCAGACTCAAAAATGGTACCTTCCTTGATGACATAAATGCAGTCTACATTGCGGACGGTGGCTAGTCGGTGGGCAATGATGATGGTGGGGCGATTCTGCATCAAACGGTCGAGGGCATCTTGTACCAATTTTTCAGATTCGGCATCCAACGAACTGGTGGCTTCGTCGAGAATCAAGATTTTGGGGTCTTTCAAAATGGCACGCGCAATGGCAATCCGCTGACGCTGACCGCCTGAAAGTTTGATGCCGCGTTCGCCCACGACGGTTTCCAATTGGTCGGGAAAAGATTCAATAAAATCGAGGGCGTTGGCTTTGCGGGCGGCCTCTTTGATTTCTTCGTGGGTGGCGTTGGGCTTTCCGTAAGCGATGTTTTCGCGGATGGTACCGCCAAATAAAATAACTTCCTGAGGTACCACAGCGATATTTTGGCGGTAAGCCGTAATATCAAAGGTCTGAATATCTTGCCCATCGACCGAGATTTTGCCGCCCAGCGGGGTATGATAACGCATCAAAAGTTGCACGATGGTTGATTTTCCAGCGCCGCTGTAACCCACCAACGCGATTTTCTGACCGGCGGGTACGTTGAGCGAAACGCCTTTCAATACCTGCATATCGGGTCGGGTAGGGTAGGCAAATTGTACGTTATCAAAAGCGATATTGCCGTTTACCGTAATCGGTTGTACTTGTTGGTGCACATCCACTTCCGATTTTTCATCCAAAATTTCCAACAATCGTTCCGAGGCGCCCAAGGTTTTCTGAATCTGGGCGTACATATCGCCCAAACCGCCAATAGAACCTCCGATAAACATGGTATAGAAAATGAAGGTCATCAATTCGGAAAAGGGCATTTCGCCGCTTTGTACGAGCGTAGCACCGTACCAAACCACCCCGACGATGCCACCAAACAGCGCAAAAATGATGAATGAAACGAATCCGCCGCGAAAACGGGCCGCTTTCAACGAGGCCGTAATAACGCGAGAAAGCGCGTCGCCATAGCGGTTGATTTCGAGAAATTCATTCGTAAAAGCCTTCACGATTGTTACGGATTGGAGCGTTTCTTCCACCACGACGTTGGCGTTGGCCAATTCATCTTGGGCTTTTTTGGAAAGTTTACGGATGTAGCGTCCAAAAATCATGGCTACCACGATAGCCACGGGAAACGTAGCCAACATAAAAATGGTCAGTTTCCAAGAAATAAAGCAGATAATCACGATACCGACAATCACCGTGGCCAATGAACGAAACAATTCAGCCAACGTAAATGATAGTACATCTTGCAATGCCTGCACGTCAGATGTAATCCGACTCATGAGTTCGCCCACGCGGCGTTGTTCAAAAAAAGGAATGGGCAACGACACGATTTTGCCGTATAAAGTACGCCGAATATCGGCCATGCCTTTTTCGCTCACGATGGAGAAAAAGTAAATACGCCCAAACGAAAAGAGCGATTGCAGCACCAAAATACCAATCAAAAAAAGAACCACCTGATTGAGCTCATAAGTAGATTTTCCTTCAATCACCGCCACAATTTCGCCAATCAATTTAGGGAAAATGAGGTTGGTCGTCAGTGAGAGAAGCAGGAAAAGAATTCCTACCAGAAACGTATTTTTATAGGGTAAAATAAATCGAAATATCTTGAGGGCTTTCGATAGACTTTCTTTATTGAGTTTTCGCTTTTTATCTTCGGGCGACAATTCCACGCCCGTTCCTCTTCCTTTTGCCATTTTATGGGTTAATTTTATGCTTTAACTACTTGTATCTAAGTTATTGAGTCAATTTTGTTTTATTTTCAGACTCGTAAATGGTACACGGATGTTTCAACACGGATTAAATCCTTACTAATCCGTGAAAACCCGTATTTACGAAAGCCTTCGGGAACAGTGTCATTCGTGTTCTATTAGTCCCATTTTAACATGGTTCGAGTCCCGTCGGGACTACAAAGTTACTCTTCTTCTTTTTGTCCCTTGTATTTTGATTGCTCCAACAACTGCCTAACATTGGTATTGCCCATTAAATCAGGTAGTTTGGTGGATGGATTTTCTATCAAATACCGACTGATGATGCGCCAACCTATCCAACGACCGATGCCGCCCGGGCAGTATTGACTTATCTCAGGCGTGGCAGGACGCTCACTGATGAATCGGTCTTTTTCGGCATCGCGGGTTTGGTACAACAGCTTTCGATCCAAAAAATACGCCCAAATGTCTTCTTGTGAGGCGTATACATCTTCGAGCTGCTCCTGCGAATAGCCGATGATGAGGCTGTCGGGCGTTTCTGGGGCTACGTGCTTGACAAACTCGAAGCCTTTGCCGTACCAAATCATATCGGCCAGCAGCGTTTGGTCGTTTTCGGGTACTTTGTTGTATTTCTCCGAAAGGAAAAACAAAACGGCAGGCACAATGTACTCTTGTTGATAACGACGAAGTTGATAATCAAATAGTTGGGGTCGATACTTAGCTTTGGGGCCGCCGAAGTAATCAAGACCGATAACAATCACACTGTCGGAAACGTACAAATCACTACCCATAAAACCCGTTACGATGGTGACTATTTGCGGGGCTTTAAAATCGGGAAAATTGGCTTGAATCTCACCGAACGCCCGTTGCAGTTGCGTTTTTATGGGTGCTAAATCTCCAAATTGTGTTTGCAGGTCTTTGTTGAATTGCTGCAAATCAAGATTGGTAATATTGGCATACAACTGATTGACAATGAGGGAATCAGGGATGCTTTTGTCTAGCCCAAAATACGCCCTTAGGTAAGGTTTTTTTTTGAGCAATCCCGCAATTTCGTCGGGATTTTTGGCCGCAAAAAGCTCGTTTTCCAAACGACGAACGGTAACGGGGATTTCTTTGGGCGGGGTATCACAGCCAGACAAGGCCATAAAAAGTGC
>JAIXPV010000228.1 GCA_027486105.1 Runella sp.
TATCGCTTAACTGATGAAAACACTTCCCTTCTTGGCGGGGATCATCAATCTCAAAAAATAATTCGGCTACATCCATTTGTCAAAGATGCTAACTTAGTCCTTCATGCAATAACCCTACACTGCTTATGTTACAAACAGGGGTAGTTACGGGGATAGGAGCGGGTGCTTGGTTTTTGCTGCAGGCGAAAACAGTAAATAGCGATAATAGGGTAAATCTCTTCATTGAACTGTAATTGGCGGTTCAGATAGACAGTGCATTGGATGAATAACATAAGTAACAACGCTGCCTAGGAGGGTTTTCGTTTTCAGGGAAAAAAATATACACCAACGTTCAGCTGGTGTGCGTTGTTATAAAACATAATAGTGAGCCATCAAATTACTTAAAAACAATTATATTTTTAGAATAGAGAACTCCACACGTCGATTTTGTTTACGACCTTCTTCGCTGGTATTGGGTGCAACGGGGCGCGTTGGGCCGTAGCCTTTGGTTTGGATGCGTGCGGCGTTGATATTTTTTGTGGTGAGGTACCGTTTTACTTCTTCCACCCGGTCTTTAGACAATTGGACGTTGGCGTCAAAATCACCTACGTTATCAGTATGGCCTTCGAGCAAAATTTCCATATTGCTGTTTTCGGTCATCATTTGTGCAATGCGGTCAAGTTCGGGCAAAGACGAGGGAAGAAGGTCAAACTTACTTTGGGCAAAACGTATGGTGTTGAGGGTTATTTTTTGTCCAATTTCGATGGGTGTCAAAACAATTTCGCGCCGGACTTCGCGGTATTGCTTTTCTTTTGTCAAATCCACAATTGTACCTGCAGCTTGGTATCCTTTTCGCTGTGCCGTAAGGCCGTATTGTTTTTGGGTATCCAACACAATTTTAAAATCACCCACGACTGGGTCATAGTCAATGCGCTGGGGCGGTTGTTTTTGGTCCAAATCCTCCACAATTACTTCTGCGGCCACGGTCTGTTTGGTCTTTTGGTCAATCACGCTGCCCTGAAGCATAACCGTGGGGATAGGCCGAACAGATTCGGGTAGTTTTACCCGAAATATATCAAACTCCCCCAGCGAGTTTTCGGAAGAACAGAAGTAAGCATACGCTCCCGAGGCTGGAATGGTAAAATGAGCTTCGAAATCAGAAGTATTGAAAGCAGGCCCCAAATTTTCTGGCTCCGACCATTGGGTCCAGCTATCGTCGAGCCGGCGGCTTACATAAATATCCATTTCGCCGTAGCCACTGCGGCCGTTGGAGGTAAAGTATAAACTCTTATTATCGGTGGCTAAAAAGGGCGTAAATTCGTCATCGGCGGTATTGATGCCTGCACCCATGTTGGTGGGGGCTGACCATGTTCCGTTGGTTTTTAGAAAAGAAACGTAGAGGTCGGCACCGCCTTTGGTATTGGCATCTTGCAAAGATAAGACCATTACTTTTCCGTTCGGACTGATATAAAACCCCGAAAAAGAGTGCTCATTTACATAATTTTGAAGACGTACTTCCTGGGGAAAAGTCCAGCCGTTTCGATTTTTACGACTGACCGACACCCCCTTAGACAGCGTACCGTCGGGGCGATAAATATTCATTAGCAAAGCGGTTCGGTCGTCGGGAGAAATATAACAGATAGAATTTTCCCGAATGTTGTTGACTGGGGTGCCCATGTTACGGCCTTTTTGCCATACCCCTTCTTTTTCCTCCGCAAACCATACATCATAGTCTTCACTGTTTTTGAGGTTTTCGGGGTGGTCGAAGCGGGTAAAATAAATGGTTTTGCCGTCGGGAGAAATAACCGGGGCCACCTCATTTGCTTTAGAGTTGACATTTGCTCCGAGGTTCTCTTTTTTTAGTTCTTTTGGAACATTTTTTGCCAAATTAATGGATGCTTCAATGGGGGTTTCAGAGGCTGAAATGGCAACGGCATCAATTTCATTCCAATCTTTGACGCGCTTCGTATCAAGGACTATTTTTAGCGAAGCTACCTTGTATTCGGTGAGTTTGGGGAGCCAAACCCGCAACATCCCCGCCCCGCGTTGGGTAGTTTCAGGCTTGCTTGTATAGATATTGTATTCTTTGTTTTGGGAATCGTAAGCAGAAATGGTGGTGATGCATCCCGCTCCGAAATTTTCCGCAATGGCAATTTGCCGAATGGAAAGCGGTGTTTCAAAACCTACTTTTATCCATTCCATACCATTGTCGGGTTGTGCGGGACGCCAGGCAGAGGCCCCCGTTTCGCCCTGGGGCAATTTATTGGGTTTTCCTAAGACCTGAACGGCGCGGTATTGTTGGCCATTACCAGATGTATATTCAGAAGAAACGCCGATTATTTTCGAGGCCCATTGCTCACTTTGGGCGGATGCCCGCAAGGCTGTAATTATTAAGAAAAAACAGAGAATCAGAATACGCATAGCAACACTTTTTTTCAGTCTTGCATTATTCGTGCCAATCGATGACCTTATTCAGTCTAATTTTTACAAAGGCAGAGAACGAAAATAAAAGGGAAAATGGCAGATTGGTATATTTTTTGGAGATTATAAAAGTTCAGCAGAAGGGTCCCAGTAGGCGGTTTTGAAATCCCTGATTTTGTCATTTTCTACCCTGATTCCTTCTTGTTCCAAAAGCTCCTGCATGGCCGTAGGCGACCCAAAAAAATGCTTCCCCGAAAGAATGCCATTACGATTTACGACCCGGTGTGCGGGAACATCGGGCATACCATGGCAGGCATTCATGGCCCAACCTACCATTCGAGCACTCAACTTAGAACCCAAGAACTTCGCAATACTGCCATAGGATGTCACACGCCCCACAGGTATCTGTCGAACTACGTCGTAGACATCGTCAAAGAAGTTTTTAGATTCCAATGGTTTAATCAATTACCCGTTTTGAAGATGTAAGGTTACTGGTTTTCAATTTTATTGACCAATTCTTCGTACCATGTATTGCCGTATTTGGTGATGAGCGGGTCTTTCAGGAACTTATAAATGGGCACGCCCAACTCACGCCCGTTGTGGCAAGCGGGGTTGCAAATATGCCAGCGATCGTAGTTGAGCGCGTCAAAATGGTCATATTTAGTAACCCGTATGGGATAAAGATAACAAGAAATGGGTTTCCGAAAGTTGATTTTTCCGTCCAGAAA
>JAIXPV010000699.1 GCA_027486105.1 Runella sp.
CAGCGCCAGTCCGATGCCAGAGCCTTCGTACGCCCTGGTCAGGGAGGTGTCTACTTGGTAGAAGCGGTCAAAAATGTGCGGCAGGTGTTGGGCTGGAATACCAATACCAGTGTCGCTGATCGTAAGCTTCACCCAGGTTGCTTCCATCTGGCTGCGAACCACTACCTGACCATCGGCGGGGGTAAACTTGATGGCGTTGGATAACAGGTTTTTCAGAATTTTCTCCCATTTGTCTGCATCAAAGAGTGCAATCTGGCTGGTAGGGCCAGCGGAAAACAGCAGGTTGAGCCTTCTCTGTACGCTAATATCCCGAAAAGAATCTACAATCTGCCCCAAGAAGGCCACAATGTCACCCCGCGACTCTACGACCGGCAGGCTGTCGGCTTCGAGTTTGGCGAGGTCCAGCAGCTGATTGATCAGGTGCAAAAGCTGAAGGGCATTGCGCCGGATGGTGGCCAGACTATGCCGGGTGCGTTCGTCGAGGTAGGGGTTTTGCAGGAGAGTATCGGTCGGGGCTAGGATCAGCGACAGGGGCGTTCGAAACTCGTGGGTAATATTATCGAAAAACCGGGCTTTCAGATCGGCTACGGCTTTGCTGTGGATAGACTCCCGGAGTTGGCATACGTGCTGGGCGGTTTTGTCAATGGTCATTTCCAGATCTTGGAAGTTGATGGGCTTCATCACAAAATCAAACGCTCCCCGGTTCATGGCTATTCGCACGTTATTGATGTCGCCGTAGGCTGATACCATCACCGCCCGGCTGGTGGGCAGCAAGTCGGGCAGTTGGGAAAGTAGCGTCAGACCGTTGATGCCAGGCATATTGATATCGAGTAGGAGTACATCAATGTTGGCATCCTCCCGTATGGCGTTCAGGGCCTGTTGCCCGCTGGCCGCGAAACGAAACGCATAATCTCCAGCACTGATTCTCCGCCGGAACTGCTGCTGTATCAGCGGTTGTAACTGTACTTCATCGTCCACAACCAGTATGTTGATACTCATGATCCAGTTGTGTGATTGTGTATAACATATTCACCCAGCTTTTCTTTCAACAGCTTGAAGTCAATCGGCTTGGTAAGGAAATCATCGGCCCCGTAGAGGGAGGCCTGCTGCCGATTGTTCTGATCTCCGTACGCGGTCAGCATCACTACCGCCGGCGGACGATGCGGATGGATGTTCCGAATGCGTCTTAAGAGTTCTAGTCCGCTCATGCCAAGCATGTTGATGTCTGACAGGATGAGTACTACCCCCGAATCGGGCAGGAGTGCCAGGGCTTCATCACCCGAGCGGGCAAACGTCAGTTGGACTTCGCCCCGGTTCGTTTCATGACGGAATCGCTGCTCAAACAGCGGCTGCATCTGGAATTCGTCGTCTACTACTAAAATTTTCATAGGTGTTGTTTAGTTAAATGTAGGGTAAACTAATGACCAACTCGGTTCTTTCTCCTTCCTGGCTCTCCAACACCATTTCCCCGCCATGCCCTTTGGTGATGATGTCATAGCTGAGGCTCAGCCCAAGTCCGGTCCCCTCGCCCGTAGGCTTTGTGGTGAAAAAAGGCTGGAAAATCTTGTCACGGATAGCCTCGGGGATACCCACGCCATTGTCCCTGATAGACAACTCCACTGAGCCGTTGACCTGCCAGGTACTCACCCAGACCGTCGGTTGGTAGGGTGCTTCCGCTTCTTCACCTGCCCCAGTCACCACTGTTTTTTGCATCTGCCGCTGTCTTTGCTGAACAGCGTAGAAGGCGTTGTTGTAGAGGTTGAGCAGTACCCGGCCGATGTCTTGAGGGGCTACCATCACGGGCTTCAGCCCCTCCTCGAACTGCGTACAGAGCTGCACCTGAAAGTCGGCATCCTGCCCAGACCGCCGTAGGCCGTGGTAGGTCAGCCGCAGATACTCGTCGGCTAGCTCGTTGAGGTCGGTAGGGCGGCGCTCACCGGTACTGCTGCGGGAGTGTTCCAGCATCGAGCGTACGATACTGCTGGCCCGCTGTCCGTTTTCGGCGATGTAGCCCATGTTCTCTCGCAGGTCGGCTGACAGGGCCGTGGCCGCCGATATGTCTCCCGCGCTGACGGACTGTGCTAGTTCCTCGGCCAGCTCGGCCGACACCTCGGCGAAGTTGTTGACGAAGTTCAAGGGGTTCTGGATTTCGTGGGCGATGCCGGCCGTCAGCTCGCCCAGTGAGGCCATCTTCTCTTTCTGAATGAGTTGGTTTTGTGCAGCTTTCAGGTTATCCAAAGATTGCTTTAATTCCTGGGTCCGTTCCGCTACTTTGGTTTCCAGCGTTTCGGCATACTGAGTCAGTTCCTCCTTGGACTGCCTAAGCGACTGCGTCATTTGATTAAAATTCTGGGCCAGATCGCCGATTTCGTCCCGAACCGTCACTGGTATTTGCACCGCTAGATTGCCCGCATCGACCTGCCGAACCCCGTCCAGAATCTGGTTAAGCGGACTCAACAGATTGGACCGCAGAAAACGCGGCAGCCCCACAATCACGAGCAGCGTCGTGAATGGTATTAGGATTAAAAAGGCTACCAATAGCCTGTGGTTCACAGAGTTGTAGTTGGGCAGGTCTGCAATTAATTGATGTAGCAGGATGGGCGTTACAGCCAAAATGATGAGCAACGGACACAGCACAAGACCCACCACTTTGGCCTGGAAGGAAGTGCGCTGCGGGGTGTAGTTCAGAAAGACTATTGCGCCATAAGTGAGTTGAATTAATTCCAGTGGGGGGATTATGAAAAACCTGGGCATAAATTTTGAGAGGCCCAAACTAATGACTGGAGGCAAATAAACAACTGCAACCCAGATTAAAAAAATTATAGAAGCCCATTTCTGGAAAGCCCTTAACATTTTACTGGTAGGGGTAGGTATACCCAATTCCCTCTCAACTCTTCGGGCTTTTCTGCCATACACCCCTATGACCCAAAATATGCCCAGCAAATGGGGAAAAGGTATACGATTCACAGCTATGTCAGGCAGAAAAAAGCTAAACCCCAACATTGAGGCTACAATCAATACTACTACCTGCGACTCCCGCCTGTAGGGATTGCCCCCACATTGGTAGGCAAACCCTACAAAAAATAACAGCCCTGTGCTGAGGATGATGTTACTCAGCACATACATGAGTCCTTTGAAGGGGGGATAAACGACCAGATTTTCAATGGCAAACGATACATAAAATAAAGAGACTGTCAGGTATTGACCAGTAAACAGTTTGGCCTCCAGCGTCTTTTTGGGTAATCTTAGCAAGTAAATCAAAACTGTCGAGGCAAGGCTAATCTGAGTTACGTTTACTATAACGAGCACATTTAATTCAAACCAGTCAGCATTCATATGTTCTTCAGTTAAGGGTATGATTCCAAAGGAATTCTTATAATCAGTTCGGTAGAGTAATCGGGCTTAGTATCAACCACCATTTCTCCCCCATGCCCCTTAGTGATAATGTCGTAGCTGAGGCTTAGCCCCAGTCCGGTCCCCTCGCCCGTAGGTTTAGTGGTAAAAAAAGGCTGGAAAATCTTGTCGCGGATAGCCTCGGGGATACCTACGCCATTGTCCCTGATAGACAACTCCACCGAGCCGTTGACCTGCCGGGTACTCACCCAGACCGTCGGCTGGTAGGGGGCTTCCGCTTCTTCACCTACCCCAGCCATCACTGTTTTTTGTATCTGCCGCTGCTTTTGCTGTACGGCGTAGAAGGCGTTGTTGTAGAGGTTGAGCAATACCCGACCGATGTCTTGAGGGGCTACCATCACTGGCTCCAGCCCCTCCTCGAACTGCGTACAGAGCTGCACCTGAAAGTCGGCATCCTGCCCAGACCGGCGTAGGCCGTGGTAGGTCAGGCGCAGATACTCGTCGGCCAGCTCGTTGAGGTCAGTAGGGCGGCGCTCGCCGGTACTGCTGCGGCTGTGCTCAAGCATGGAGCGTACGATGCTGCTGGCCCGCTGTCCGTTTTCGACGATGTAGCCCATGTTCTCTCGCAGGTCAGATGACAGGGCCGTGGACGCCGATATGTCTCCCGCGCTGACGGTCTGCGCCAGCTCTTCGGCCAGCTCGGCCGACACCTCGGCGAAGTTGTTGACGAAGTTCAGGGGGTTCTGGATCTCGTGGGCGATGCCCGCCGTCAGCTCGCCCAAGGAGGCCATCTTCTCTTTCTGAATGAGTTGGGCCTGCGTGGTATTGAGCGTATCGAGAGAGTGTTGCAGTTGGATGGTTCGTTTGGCTACCAGGGCTTCCATCTCCCTGCTGTAACGGTCTAGCGAGTCGGTCATGATGTTGAATTGACGTGCCAGCTTGCCCACTTCGTCATTTACGCTAACGGGTACCTGCACCGTTAGATTCCCTGCATCGACCTGCCGAACCCCTTCCAGAATATGGTTAAGCGGACTCAGCAGATTGGACCGCAGAAAACGCGGCAACCCCACAATCACGGCTAGGTTGGTAAGGGGTATCAAAATCAAAAAGGCTACTACCATTTGGTGGTTCACTAAGGCGAAGTTAGGCAGGTCCACAATCAATGACCTGAGCAGAAAAGGTGTAAGAGCTAAAATAATCAGCAGGGGACACAACACAAGGCCGACTACTTTGGCCTGGAAAGAAGTGGGCTGCGGGGTATAGTTCAGAAATACAATGGTGGCGTAAGTGATTTGAATAAAATTCAAGGGATGGACCACGTAGTACCAAAGTGTAAAGGGAGGGAGCCCCATAAGAATGGCCATGGGATTATAAAGGGTAACCCCCCAAATCAGGATATTTATAAAAGCCCATTTTTGAAAACCTTTTAACATTTTACTAGTGGGGCTAGGCCGGCTGGCTTCTTTTTCCGAATATCGGGCTTTTCTCCCGTATACACCCGCTATCCATACTACGCCGATCAAATGTCCCAAACCCGAATAGATATTGCGCGTGCCTATGTCGAGAAAAAAATAGGGCCCCCATACTAGTAAGCTCAAAAACAAAAAACTCAGAATCGACTCCCGTTTGTACGAATTACCCCCACTTTGGTAGGCAAACCACACAAAAATTAAGTGCATTATGCCCAAGATGATGTTACTCAGTGCTGTCGAAACCCAACGAAAAGGGTGATAAACGACCAGATTATGAAACATATCAGTGGCAAAGAAAAGACACCCTGCCAGAATAAAGCTTGCAAACAGCCTGGATTCCTGATTCTTAGCGGGCAAACTGAGCAGGTAACTCAGAACAGCTACGGCCAAGGTAAGCTGCCCCTCTGCCGAAACAACGGACACATTTAGGTCAAACCTTTCAGGATTCATAGGAAATCATATTTAGCGTGTCATTCCAGAGGATTTTTCTTAATAAGTTCGGCAGAGCAGCTGTTGCCGCCGCCGAACGTGGGAACTATTGCTGCCTATATCCAGTCATACCCTTCCGATCTCCAACGGATCCGAAATCATTTGTTGAAACCAAGCTAATGTATATATTTTCTATTTATTATACCAAAAGCCAACAAGAATTCTCCGCAACCTAATTGGATACTCCCCCCCGGCTCCGTTCTTCTTCGGAGCCAGTAGCCCGGCGATTGACCGCGTTGACCGTTTTCTTGCCGAAGGTATTGGTGTACGTAAATTGCACCACACGCGGTTCAAAATTAAGCCCCCAACTACCCACTTGCCCCACCGCTGGGTTGTCGGTAATGACCCGCATGCGATTCGTCCAGAACAAATCCGTTACGTTCACCAGAAGATTTCCACCATTCTTGAATTTTTTCTTCAAACCAGCATTGACACTGCCCATAGCTTTCATTCGGGCAATACCCATGAACGAGGGCGTAGTGTAAAAAAGGGAGAGTTCTGCGGTCCAGGTTTTACTAAGGGTAAAGGTACTGGCGTTGAGGCCGTTTCCGGCAAAAATTCGCAATGATATGGGTTTGCCCTCCGCCACGGTTTTTATCGATTGCCCGTACGCAACCAGGTTGGTTTGCATTTGCCACCAGTCGGTGAGGCGAAGCGGGAACGTGAAGGTCGTCGTCAGTCCGTTGATCGAATTAATATTCTCTGGCCTGCCAACGGTCGTGCCAGAGGTGGAGTCCACCCGAATCCGGAAGCGGTCCAACGCATTACGATCGTGGGTGTACCTAACCGAGAAGAGGTAGCTGCTCTTGAACCGATAGGTAGCCTCAACGGCCTCCGTAAAGGTTGGAAGAAGATTGGGATTACCCGTTACAAAGGAATAGGGGCTGGTGAAGATCACCCACGGTGCCAAGAGGGAATATTGGGGCCGGGCGATCCGGCGGCTGTACGCCAGACGCAGGCTGCTGGTTTTGCTCAGGTCCTTTGTCCAGAATAAACTCGGAAAAAAGCTTCCGTAGCGCCGACGAACCACCGGTGGCTGGCCGGGTTCTCCTAAGTCGGTACGGGTGTATTCATAGCGCAGGCCGGCCTGTAATTTCTGGTTCTTCGGGAGTTGAAATTGTCCGTTCACATACAGCGCGTCAATCACCTCATCCAGGTCATATAATTGGCTGAGGGCCACATCGCGCCGCCAAACCCCGTCGCGGTTATGGGTGATGGCCAGATCATTGCTCAGTTGCATCCGGGTCGACTTGGCCCCCACATCGAGTCGGTGCTGCTTTCCCAGCGCCTGACTGTAATCGGCTTTCAACACCCAAATTCCGATAGGCGCTTCTTTCTTGATATTGGTCAGATCCGTCTTAGTGGTCCCTTGCTGGGGAAAGGCCGAAAGATTAATATAATCGTGCGGATTCTGGTTATTGTAGATCAGGTAGTCTACATCAAGGCTGAGTTGCTGCTTACCAGCAAAGGTATGCCGCACGTTTGCATTGACCATCTGGTGGTGCCATATATTATTTCCATCGTCAGTCAAAGTACTCCGTTCCACCAGTGAACCATTTCGACGGATGTTTGTCATGCGACTCGCGTCTTCGTAGAATCCGTTCGAGAAACCAGATATCAAGCCGCCGATCACGGTGTTGGCCCCCAAGCTGTAATCAAAGCCTAGACGGGCGTTGTGGGTTTGCCGGCGACCGTAGTTATCGTTATTAAAGTCCCATAAACTTACCATCCCTTCATTACTTATGCGCATGTCACCGAGATGTTCCAACCAGGTCCGGCTGTGCAGCACGGAGTAGTCTCCAAACAGATTCAGGTTCTTCTTTCGGTGGTTCAGCAAAAGGGAGCCGTTCAGGCGTTCGAACCGGCCGAAACCAGCCGACAAGGTGTAGCTTCCGTTGGTACCTTCGTTGACATTCTTTTTCAGCACGATGTTAATCAAACCGGCATCTCCCTCGGCGTCGTACTTGGCGGGCGGGTTCGAAATGAGTTCAACCTTGTCGATGTTCGAGGCGTTCATGCCACTGAGCATCTGCACCACGGCCTCCATGGGCAGGCGGTTCAGGCGGCCATCGATCATCACAAGTACCCCATTTTTCCCGTTCAGCGAGAGTCCGCTGTTCTGACGGTTGACCGTCACGCCTGGCGAACGTTCCAGTACATCGAGTGCCGAGCCTCCAGCAGCGGTCAGCATATTCTCCACATTCACTACCAACTTATCCATTTGCTGCTCGAACAAAGGCTTTTTAGCTACTACATTTACTTCGGTCAACTGATTGGCTTCCGGTGCCAGTACCAGAGCGGGTAGCTCATGCTGGTCCCCAGCGTCAAGCGAAAAAAGGGCAGAGTATACCTTTTCGTAACCTATTGCCGAAACCGCTACCCGATATAACCCGCTTTTGATATTTTCGATCATAAACTGTCCTGATTCGGTGGCTACGGCCCCTTTGACCAGGGTTGAATCGGCCTGAAGGAGCAGTAATACGGAGGCATAAGGAAGGGGGCTTCCTTGGCTGTCCCGGACGGCTCCCCGGACGGAAGTACCCAGTACAGACTGTCCGCTGGCTTCTATGGCCAACTGTACCAGACCAATAATTGAAAGGAAATATAAAAGTTTCATAGCGATTAAAGGTTTAAGTGTATGTTAATACAAACTTCACCCTTTCATGCTACAGTTACGTTTGATTTCGCGACAGAATCGTATGATTTTAGGACTAGGTACTCCTTAGGTATTGGGATTGAAATAATTGGAGCAGGAAAAGCGACTGTTGGGTTAAATTAAAAGTTAATACGACACCAGCCACCAGCGTTAGATAGGAGTCCTGTTTCGTTTCAGCAGGTAATCCCCAATGTAATGATACCGTAAGGATACGTAATGTTACCTTAATGATACCGCAAGGTTACGTAAGTATGAAAACGTGATGGCGACTCCCGAAAAACGGACGCTGGGGTTCGAAAAAAAGGTAACCTGTAGGTATCATAAGATTTTCTGGTACCCTGAAAAATCAGGTTACCTAACGGATCCGGTTCTTCAGGTAACCATAGGTTACCTGAAATTGAGGAAGAAAAGGTTACCAGACTATACGTTTAGGTTACCTTTCGAAAGGTAACCTAAAATGAATGACATTCGTCAGAATATTTGTGGCCGTTTACAAATGACCGTTCGTAACACGCCCCAAACAAATTAACACCTCATCATCCCTAAAGCACAAAGAAAGACCCTGATATGATACTGCTACGGTGGCAAAAATAACAGGGTCACCTGCGAGAATAGCCTGAAGGTAAATTTAGATTTTAGGAAACAATGAATTTTAGACATGAATAAATGCTGTAAACTTTTTTACTTTGCTTTCAAATAGAAGTCCTCAACGATGCTACCAGTTTGAAACATGACGATTCAACCGCTCATTGACCATTTTGAAAGTTACCTGCCTTTTGATGAAAACGAAAAAGAGCTGTTCCAAAGCCGAGTTACCCATCGTTCCCTCAAACGGAGACATTTTATTTTACAGGAAGGATTTCCCTGCAAACACTATACGTTTGTGGTAGAAGGTTGTTTCAGAATGTTTGCAGTGGATACCAAAGGCAATGAGCATAACATTAAATTTGCCATTGAAAATGATTGGATCGCCGATATTGGCAGTTTTCATTCCGATAAACCGAGCAAATTATTCATTGAAGCCATTGAACCCGCCGTGATCCTGCAAATTGAGCAACAGGATTTATATTTTCTCTACACCCATATTCCTAAACTCAATCAGATTCTCAGGGTTATTGTTGAAGATAAATATGTAGAGCTTCAAAACAGAGTTTTACAAAATATCAGCTCTACCGCGTTGGAAAGATACTTGACTTTTCAAGAACAATACCCCACATTATCCCGACGTCTACCCAATACCCAAATAGCTTCTTACTTAGGTATTACCCCTGAATTTCTAAGCAAACTCAGAAAGGATATTGCCTCTTCTTAACCTATCTTAAGAATTCTTCTTAATTTATCTTAAGCGTATTTCTTAAGATAGTTCATTGGTCGCATCCCTCAAAAGGTCAGACCTTTGCATGGTCAATTAAACACGAAAAAACCATGACAAAGACTTCAGATTCAAAAGTTGCCATTATTGGCTTAGGCAATATAGGTCGCGTAATAGCCGACAATTTGACCAAGGGAAATCGGGCCGTAATTGTAGCAGCTCGTGATTTTTCAAAAGCGAAAAAACTTGCTCAGGAGCTAGGTAACTTCGCCCAACCGATGGAAATAGAAGCGGCTCTCCAGGAAGCTGACATTATCGTATTAGCCATTTGGTTTGCTGATGTACAGAAATTTCTGACTCAATATGCATCCCAATTGGAAGGTAAAATTATTGTTGATCCTTCCAATCCAATTGCCCCTGATGAAAAGGGCGGTTTTGTTAAAACCATTAGTGCCAATGAATCCGCAGGACAACTCAACGCTGCTTTGCTCCCCAAAGGGGCTAAACTGGCCAAAGCATTCGGAACATTAGGTGCCGCTTCTCTGGCTAACGCTTCAGGACAAAAACCTGAAATGTCCGTTCTGTTTTATGCAACCGATGACCAAAGTATTGACGGGCAAATTGAAGAACTAATCGTGGATGCGGGTTTTGAACCTGTGCGTATAGGCAGCCTTGATCAATCCATTCGATTGGAAGTGTTTGGCGAGTTACATGAGTTTGGCGCTTTGGGTAAAACCGTCACCTTAGCCGAAGTTACGGAAATCGTTTAGTCGATTTTATGTAATTGATACTATTTATGCCGAGCGCAAGTACACTGAATTTCACGGTTGTGTTCTGTGATCACTTCTTAAATTCTGTGTATTTATGGTGTTATTCTTTCTTAAAAATCGTACCCATGAAAAAAATTCAACTCATTTTAATAGCAGTTGTTTGCTCCTGTTCTGCCTTTAGTCAGAATCTTACACTCGGCAAACAAACCTTTGAATTGCATAATGTTACGGGCTCTGTCATTGATTTTCAGGGTAAAAAGGTTTTGAAGATCGAACGGGATTTAAAAGCACTTCCCTTCGATGCAAACAGATTGGAAGCTACCGTCGATGAACCGCATTATGCCCGATTGATGGGGTTGGATGATTTTGAAAACGGGACTATCGAAGTGAAAATGTATAGCCAAATTCAAGATCCATCACCGTATCCACCGGCAGCGGGTTTTATTGGATTGTATTTTAGAATAAAAGAAGATGATTCCGAATTTGAATCTATTTACCTGCGTCCCAAAGTAGGCCGAATAAATAATCAAATGGCCAGAAATCACGCCGTCCAGTATTTTTCGTATCCCGATTTCAAATTTCAGACTTTAAGAGACAAATTTCCAGCAGGTTCATATGAAAGCGCTGCCCCAGTAGCTCTGAATGAGTGGATTACAATGCGGATTGAAGTCAATGGCGAAACGGCAGAAATGTTTATCAACAATTTGAAATATTCTTCATTCATCGTCAATAAAATGTTAGGAAAAAACAGAAAAGGCTATGTAGGGCTGTATGTGGATATTGCCACCATTGGCTACTTCAAAGATTTAAAAGTGACGAAAAAGGCCTTAAAAGTGAAGAAAGAAGAAGGCAAAATGGGCGAAATTTAAAATTAAAAGATAATTAAGATGAAGAAAATTACTATTTATTTGGTTGTGCTGTGCACGTTATTGACTTTGCGCAGTTTTGGGCAAATTGTTGAAAATAAAATATATGTAAATCCTACTATTGGAATAAACACCGGCACAGGTACAAAAGAAAACCCCTTGAAATCGATAAGCGAAGCGGCTAAACGCGTGAGTACTGCTGAGGGCGAAGGAGCGATTACTGTTTACCTTTCAGCGGGAGTGTATGGCATAAGTGAAACCGCCGATTTTAATGCCGAAAAATGGAAATTTACCCAAAACAATCGCCTCACAATACGTGCTGAAATACTGCCGGATGATGCCAATTGGGGTCCAGCTGATATGCCAATAATGATTTCTACCATGCCTTTTTCTGTAGAAAAAAATGATAAAGGCGAATTAACCGGCGGCCAAAATTTTGGGATTATGGTTCAAAATAGTCATGTAACCATTCAAGGATTAAGGATTTTGGGAGAACCCGTTCATGAGAATCCATCGAAGGGAGTTCTGGTTAGAAATTACCCAATTATGTGGGAAGGGAAAAATTTAGAAGATTTCAGAGTGAGTCAATGTTTGTTTATGGGAAATAAATATGCGTTGCCCAACCACCTCGGTATTTTAGCCAACGGAAAAGCACTGGAAGTGGATCATTGCATCTTTTATGGTGTCAAAGATGCAGTGGTGATGTGGAACAGTCCAGCCACCAACTCTTCAATGCACCATAATCTCATTGTTGACAGTTACGGCGCTATTGTTTGGACTTGGTCGGCCACGGGTGATTTCAAGTTTTACAACAACGTCATCAGCAATGCGAATGTGTTATGGATTTTGAATAAAGACGAAAAAGGGTCATTTTCCATGGAAAACTCAGTCATTGTGGGGTATAATTCATACCTGAATAAAGGAGGCGGACCTCAGGGTTTCGGAGACAAAGCAAACCCGGAAAAGCTTAAAGCAGGAAAAGATGTACTTTTGAAAAAAGAAGGAAAATTAGAAATAATTGAAGACCAGACCGATAAATTATTCCTGCATATCAAACCAGGAACATTAGGCTCAAACATTGGGGCTGGTTTATTTCTGAACACTAAGTAAATTGCCATAGAATGAATAAATTACAATTTTCTGTAATCACCTGTCTATTAATTATTTACAAGGCGGTATCTGCTCAGGAAATCAAACTTTCCGTTATCAATCTTTTGCCCAATCAAGTGTATATGTCCATCGAAAAATTGGATGGTAAACAGGCCGTAAAAGTGATCAAGGATTCTACCCTACAGGCAGTTGATGAAGCCACTTTTGTACGCATCAAAGACCTTGATTTCAAAGATGGTATCATTGAAGTGAAGGTACTGAGCCGATTGCATAAAAAAGCCCGCCCTTCCGACCGTGGGTTTATTGGCATTGCGTACCGAATCAATGAAGACAATTCAAAATTTGAGTGTATGTACATTCGTCCGACCAATGGGCGGGCCGACGACCAGGTACGCCGTAATCATTCGATACAATACTTTGCTTTTCCAGATTTTAAATTTGACCGACTGCGGAAAGAGTTTCCTGAAAAATACGAATCTTACGCTGATATGGGGCTGAATGAATGGATAAAAGTCAAAATTGAAGTAAAGGGCAAACAGGCCAAACTGTTTCTGAATGATAACAAACAGCCCTCTTTGATCGTGAATGACTTAAAATTGGGAGAAAACGTTTCAGGCGCTTTGGGCTTATTTGTCGATGTAGGTACGGAGGGCTATTTCAGGGATTTAAAGGTAACGAAACAATAAAACAAAAGGCTGCTCGTTGAGGGCAGCCTTTTGTCTATTTCTTATACTGATGCCCCGATGCCCTACCAGTTTCCATTCACCTTTTATTATTTCTAAAAGCCGAACTTCATAAGAAAAGGTGCTTAATTAAGCATTCCTTTGAAACCGATTCTTCATCATGACTTTCCCACCATTTCCGAGCAAATTAGCATGGGGGGGATCATTACAGTGGGCAATAGGTCTATGACTCTTGCATCAGTTGTTGAAATCAAAATACGACCATAAGGGCCAAATTGCTAACAGTCAGCATGGGCCTTTATGTCGCCTGCACGCCATGTCGCCGCTTCTTTTTCCAATAATGAAACTATCGCCACAGAATCTTTTGTAGATTGTCCGTAACTACTTATCAACATCATCGTGAGCAAAGCAGTAATTAGAAGTTTTTGTATCTTTTTCCGTTTCTATGCTTTTTGTATAAAACTCGCATGGGGATTGAGGTTACTTTAATTTCATATTGACAGGATCCCATTTGATGATTTTTTTCTTGAAATAACTTTCGTTACACGCCAAGGCTGGGGCAGCGGCTCTAAAGCCAAATTCTGCATCTTCAATCACTTGCTTACCCTTTCTGATCGAGTCAAAGAAATTGGTAAAGTGGTCTAAGTGGTCGCTATAGCCGTCAGGGACTTTAAAAACAATATCTTCTTTTGTTTTTCTTTTTCGTTGTTCTGGTGTCCATTTGGATTCGTAGTCTTTTTTCATTTCTTCCTGCATACTTTTTGAGAAAGTGAAAAGCGAATCATATCCGCCAAAGCCAGGAGCTTCAGGCATCAGACTGTGTTTAATCGTGATATTATTACCTTTTACCTCAATAATTCCCTCTGAACCAACCAGTTGTATTACCTCTTGTCCACCCGTACCGCTGATAAAATTTACCTGTAACGTCAATTGATAAGCAGCATGTTCGGGACTGTCAGGGTATTGCATTACCCCCGACATGACATCTGGCAAATTCCGGCCATCATTCCAATAACTGAATTGCCCCGTACTGTAAATGCTTTCAGGGCCTTTCGAGTTGGTAATAAAATGAGAGCCGCTTAACAAATGGATAAATAAATCGCCCGCTACCCCCGTGCCCACTTCCTTGAAAGCCCGCCACCAAAAGAATTTTTTGGCATCAAACGCCATTTTTTCGGTAGCTTCAATAAACATGTCCCAGTTGGTGGTCAAAGCATCGGCATCTTTAGGAATCGTGTATTGCCAAGCCCCGATCGAACTTTGACGATCATAGACGGCATTGACCATATTAAGTTTCCCAATTTCGCCCGCCGCCAATAATTCTTTGGCTT
The DNA here is from genome assembly GCA_027486105.1 of Runella sp. Classification (GTDB taxonomy): domain Bacteria; phylum Bacteroidota; class Bacteroidia; order Cytophagales; family Spirosomataceae; genus Runella. The sequence goes on from JAIXPV010000699.1 coordinate 14,044, forward strand.
TGGCATATCCAATGCTGCTCACCCGTTGACTGCCCACCTGCAACACTTTCCTTGATTTTTTGACCGCCGCAATGACCGGATAACCCTCGCTTATTTTATAGACCATTGGCTTTTCACAATAGACATGTTTCCCCTTCGCCAGTGCGTCCAATGTGATACGGGCGTGCCATATGTCAGTGGTACAGATCAACACCGCATCAATGTCTTCTCTGTCTAAAAGCTCTTTGTAGTTGCGTGTGGTGTAGATTTCGTTGCCGAATTGTTCTTTTGCATTTTCAATGCGGCCAGTGTATAGATCGCAAATGCTAGCCAATTCTACGCCTGGTACTTTAAGGGCGGTAGTCAAATCAAAATGTCCCTGCACTCCGTAGCCGATTACGCCTATTCGGATTTTATCATTGGCCGAAATCTTTTTTTCGTACGTCAATATACGTTCTTCCGCTTTTTCCTGAGCCGCTAAAGAAGTAAAGGGTGAAGCCGCCGTAAACAAACTCGTAGCGCCTATTTGCTGTAAGAATTTTCTTCTTGAATTTGAATTATCGTTCTTCATCTTTTTAGATTAAGGATTATTTTACTGAATAACTGACAAAAGCAATTTTTCTACTATCCGAACTCCACGAGGGTACATTGATGGTCCCTTGACCACCATAAAATACTGGGGTAATATCTTTGATGGCTTTGGTTTTCAGATCCATAAGGCGAAGTTTTACATTTTTTCCAAACAAATGACTTTGTTTTTCATCTGAAGTGTAGGCAATATAAACGATCCACTTATTGTCGGGAGAAGGATGTGCAAACCAATTGGAGTTTTCGTCAAAGGTCAATTGTTCGGGTTGGGTACCATCGGCCAGCATCCGCCAGATATGCATGTGTCCGGTACGATACGAGTTAAAATAAATGTACTTGCCATCGGGCGAATAATCGGGACCATCATCTAGGCCTTCGGTCGTTGTCAACCGTTTTTCCGCACCACCCTCTATACCAACGGTATAAATATCATAATTCCCGTTGCGCTCACCGCAATATGCCAGGGTTTTTCCGTCGGGAGTCCATCCGTGCCAAAAGGACATTACTTCTGAAGTTATCCTTCGCGGCTCGCCGCCAGTAATAGGCAGTACATAAATGGCTGACTTATATGATTTTGGTGACGGATCTTTTTTGTCGTTATGACTGACCACCAACCATTTTTTGTCGGGCGAAATACCATGATCGTTATTACAGGCTGTTGCAAAACCAGTGTTGAGTTCAGCTATCTTTTTAGAAGCCAGATCCAACGTGTAAATTCTTCCTTTGCTGTTCAATATTAGGTAGTTGTCTGGGTGCCAGTTGGGCGCTTCAAAATGGGCTTTTAGAGAAAGAACTGTGTCAATTTTTCCCGTGGTGATGTCCAACGTATGGATATAGGTAGTAGTGTCAGGTTTGGTTTGTGCTTTCAAAACCAACGACCATGGCAGACATAAAATGGCCATTCCGATCATTTTAAACAGGGGTGTGACAGCTCTCAGGTGAAAAGATTTTTTCATAATGAAAATGCTTAGTGTATAAAGTGGTGCAACAAATGTAAATATCTTTTTTATTATCTAAAAAAAAGATAATAAAATTTATTTTTATTTTACCTTTGAATAATACTATTAACTCAGCCGGCAAATCAAAGTCTTTTACCTTACCTTTGCGGTATTTCTTTGAGTAAAATATTGACTGCATGAATAAATTCGAGACTGAGGAGTACATATCACATCTTTCGATTGACTGTGTAATTTTTGGCTATAAGGAAAAAGAGTTGATGGTTTTGATTTCTAAACCCAAATACAGCAAAGAGTATTGGGCGCTACCCGGCGGATACATTTTTAAAACAGAAAGTATTGATAAGGCGGCAGGCAGAATTTTGAAAGAAAGAACCGATCTCGAAAATATATACCTAGAGCAATTTCGGGTATTTGGGGATGAAAATCGGGTAATGAACAGCGAGTACAAGGATATTATGAAAACCGAGCTACAAAAACTGGATGAGCAACGATTTGATGCTGCTGCCGTGGAATGGCTAACGAGTCGCTTCGTGTGTATCGGCTACTACGCACTTGTAGATATTTATAAGGTCAATCCGAAAAACGGCGAGTTTGATGAGTATCTTGAATGGCGAACTATCAAAAATATTCCCCAAATGATGTACGACCACCGCGACATTCTGACGTCGGCCCTCGAAGCTCTTCGCCAGAATTTGGACCAAAAACTGATTGGCTTTAATCTTCTTCCCGAAACTTTCACGATGAGAGAAGTTCAGGAACTCTATGAAGTGGTGTATGACAGACCGTTTGCCATCAACAATTTCCAGAAGAGAATTTTGGATTTGAACGTATTGGAACGTCTGGAAAAGAAATTTACAGGGGCACAAAACAAGGCCCCGTATTTGTATCGCTTTAAAAAATAACCTTACTTTTTCAAAAACGGCGAAATACTCGCCCATGTAGCCTCAAAATTCTCTAAGAAACAGCCATGGCCCGTATTGGGAATAATGCTGATCTGATGTTTGGGGATAAAACGCGCCGCACTCACGACGCGCTCTACCGGATTACCGTCGTCGCGGTCGCCGGCCATGACCAAAACGGGACATTTGATGGAACCCAATAAATCTTTGCTCACCGTTAGTTTATTGTAACAATTTCGTACCCCAGCAAACATATCTTCCAATCTATTAGGCTCGGGCATCAATTTTAATTGTTGTTCGATAAAGGCTTTATCAAAATCCATGGCCTGCCTGGCGGTGAAGTTGAATTCTCGCCAACCCGGACGAAGTTCCCCTGCTCCCATTACGACCATTTTCTTTACCCGACTGGGGTACATCGCTCCCAATTGATAGGCCGAATACCCACCATCGCTGAATCCGATTACTACTACACTATCTTTTGTAACGGCATTGATAACCGCCATCGCATCATTGGCACGTTGCTCAAGGGTTAGGGGTTCGGTACCCAATTCCGATTTACCATGCCCACGGGTAGAGATCGCAATGACTTGATGGTTAGCTTTCAGTTTTTCTATAAAATCGGTCATTTCAACCGTCGAACCGAATAAGCCGCCGTGAAGCAGTACAACGGGTTGGCCTTTCCCATATACTTCGTAATAGATCTTGGCGTCTTTTGCCTGCACATAATGCCCTGCCGTTGGGTTGTTCCCATAGGGTATTTTGTAAGTTACACCAGCCGGTTGAAAGGCTCTTCGAAGCGTTTGCTGTGCCTGAACAGCCATATAACCGCTTAAAAAAAACAGAACCGAAAATAATTTTGAAGTCATACCGATTTGTTTTGAAAGTCTATTCTCCATCATTCGTAATCATAAAATCCTTTCCCTACCTTTTTCCCCCATTCTCCTTTGGTGAATTTCTCTACCACCGTCGGCGAAGGTCTGTCGGCAGGGTCGCCGCTTTCACGGTATTTTTCCATCCCCACATGGTAGGCTAAATCCACGCCCGTGAGGTCTAAAAGTTGAAAAGGCCCCATGGGGTAGCCTAATCCGTTCATAGCCGCTGTATCAATATCCTCAAAGGAAGCCACTCCCATATCAAGCAGTTTTAAGGCTTCCTGCCGGGTAACCTGCAAAAGACGATTCACCAAAAAACCGTAGATTTCTTTATGAAGTAAGACCGGTATTTTCCCCATTTTTTTCGCCACATGCATGACCGATTCAACGGTTTCATCCGAAACATGCGGGCCTTTAACGACTTCCACCAATTTCATCACCAAAGCAGGATTGAAAAAGTGCATGTTGCACACTTTATCGGGGCGTGTGGTGGCATCGGCGATTTTAGAGCTGACGATGTACGAACTGTTGGTTGCCAAAATGGTATGAGCAGGGCAGAGTTTGTCTACTTGAGCAAACAGTTTTCGTTTCACAGCCAACTTCTCAATGATGGCTTCAATGACCAGATCCGCTTCGGCCACCGCCTGTTCTACGGTAGGTACAAAGGCAAGATTTGTGCGCGCCTGATTGGCAGCTTCTGAGGTTAATTTGCCTTTGTTGACTCTTTCCGTAAGGTAATTGTCCGCAAACTGAATGGCTTTATTCAGAATATCTGCATTTGTATCGATACACGTTACCTGAAAACCCGAAAGGACGGCAGATAAGGCAATCTGATGGCCCATGTTGCCCGCTCCAATCACTGCTATTTTATTGATTTCCATCGTTTTATTTAGTGTTAAGTGATAAGACTTAATGACTGTACATCAATGGTTCGCCGTACGTTCATCACTGCTTTTATTTCGCCACCAATTGGACAGCAGCGACCCCGAAATGGTCATCCAGGGCACAGCAATGACAGAAGCTAAACCCACCGTAGCAATTTTTCCCATTTGCAAAGCAATTCCCGAAGCAAGTCCTCCATTTTGCATACCTACTTCCAGGGAAATGGTACGGCATGAAGCTTCGTCCAAACCCATAAACCTACCACTCCAATACCCTAACAAATAGCCTATTGTATGGTGAATTATACTGGAAATAAATAGCAATGGCCCTATTTGCAGTAAAGAATCTCTACCCGATGACACAATCACGATCATCATCAGTAACACCCCCAACATGGAGATTTTAGGCAACAAGGTTTGTAACCATTTTATCCCTTTCCTCAGAAGTTTATTTACAATTAACCCTAATATGATCGGTACAATAATGATTTCAGCCACATGAAGCATCATTGCCTGTAAATCAACGGCAACATATTGTCCGGCTAATAGCTTCATCAATAAAGGCGTCATGAATGGTGCTATGAGGGTCGAAACAGCAGCAATTGTCACCGACAGAGGCATATTTGCTTTGGCAATGAAGGCTAATACATTGGAAGTTACACCGCTCGGCACAGAACCCATCAATATCACACCGGCCGCTATTTCTGGTGGAAAACCAAAACTCTTGGCTAAGGTTACGCCTACTAGGGGCATGATTGTAAAGTGACTTACCAAACCGATTAAAACAGCTTTGGGACTTTTAATCACTCCTTCAAAGTCTTTCAGGCTCATTTCAGTTCCCATGGTGAACATGATAATCTGAATCAGTGGAACGATAAAGCCTGTAAATTTAAAATCTCCTATTTTTTGAAAATATTGAGGGTAATAAAAACCAATCGATACCGCTGCTAATACCCAAATCGTAAAGGACATTTGATTGATAATAGAAATATTGCGCCCCCCAGCGGCCAAACATATCAATGCCCCAATCACAAAAATACCTGCCGCACTCAGACCATTTCCAAAAATTGATATCCCTATTGCAAAAAGTGCCAAAAGGACTGAACTGCCGAGCAGGAAATTGTATATTCTTTGCATGATACCTTCTTTCTTATTTAATGAGCAAGCGCAATTCGATTACTAAGCTTGGCGGCACTTTCTTTGAGCTCATTTTCGACCTCTTCCTTGGTGGCCTGCTTCATGCCGTCAATACGGGCCAACATCGGCACGGTCAATGCGGCAACGGCGTTTCGGTTCATATCGAGAATGGGAAACGAAATGGCGAACAAACCCGCATATTGATTACTTTGAATGGAAGCGAAGCCTTTTACCGTTACTTCTTTAAGCGCCGTATGAAAATGAGAGATTTCAACACCCGTTTGCCCCGCAAGGCTCTCCCGAATTCTGAGTTCCTGAATAACCGGGTCTTGAAAAGCAATCAACACTAACCCCGAAGCAGATGGCGCAACGGCAATTTCAGAACCTACGCGGGTCATGAACCCAAGCCCATCGGGCGGTTGAATGGAAGCGATAACCGTCTGAATACCTTTACTGTACACCCTCAAATCGCAGGGAAATGAAACGGCCTGTGAGAGTTGTTCCATGATAGGAATGGCTTCCGTCAGCAGGCGATAGGTAGGAGGATGAAAATGGGACAGCTGAAACAGTTTCGAGGTAATGGTGTAGGTATTGCCGTAATTGGCCACATAATTCCTACTGACCAAACAGGTGAGCATTCGGTAAATCTCGCCCAAATTTCGTCCAAGCCGAGTGGCAATTTCCTGTTGTGTCAGCCCATTTTCACATTGACAAAGCACCTCCAAAATATCAAGTCCTTTCTCTAATGCTGGGGCTGAATACGCACTGTTTTCTTCTTTGTTTTTCATTTTAAACGATTTATGATTGAAACGGCAGCTCACTGCTACTGCGATGATGATTATTTTTCAGTGAACATTTTAGCCTCAAATTTCAACACAGGAAACTGAATTTCAATAGTTTGTTCAATCATAAATCGTACATCCAAGCCTGTAAATCCAATTTACATGCCTATCTGATGCACTTCGATGATGTTGCCATCCGGGTCGTGAAAAAATATTTGATACCAGCCCGCCAGTGCCCATTTGCCATAATCAGCGTAAGGAATAGCTGATTCTTCCAATTTCTTTTTGAATCCTTCAATATCGTCGGTACGAAAACAGAAATGCCCCTTTTGAATGGGATTGATCCACTGCTTCATTCGGAAAGCCGTTTCGTGGTCCTTCTTTGTAATGTGAAACTCAACCTGACCGTCGGTTAAAAAATCGACCTGTCCATCATAACGATTAGCGGTTTCTGCCCCAACAAGACCGTGCTCTTCGTCCTGAAGGCGACTCAAACCGAAAATAGATTGATAAAATTCTGATAATCTCGGCACATCCTCCGTGCAAAGATTCATGTGGTGATAATTAAATTTCATCTGCGTATTCTTTGTTAAAGTCAACATTGATTTTGCAAATATGAAATAAATATTTTATATATGAAAATATAATAGTAATTTTGTAAGATATTATATCCTGTAAATCAGTTAAGACGCATGGAACACAATTGGCGAGCGTCCATTCAAGAAAATCCCACCCGAAGAAATGAAGTATGCAGTCTATCCATGGTGAGGCGCGTGGCTGCCATGTTGGACTTAGAAACCGCTTCTTTCTCCATTGGGGATCCAGTGCCAAGAGGCTGGCACTTTTTTATGTTGGCGGGCGAAACTCGAAAATCAGATTTACGCTCGGATGGTTTCCCGGGCTTAGGTGTTCCGCTCCCCGACCTTGGCCTGCCACGCTTGCTGTTGGGCGGCAGGACTGTATCCTATAAGGGAGATATTACGATTGGCTCAGAAATAGCGCGAACAAGTTTCGTTAGCAACATCACTGAGAAGACGCCTCCTTCCGGACAAATAGCAATCGTGACGATTCAACATGAGTTGCGTCCTGTTTCAGCACCTGCACCGGCGATTATAGAAACCCAAACCTATATCTTGCTAAGTGGAAAAAGCACACGGTCGAACGCTGAAAAGCCAATCGCTCCGCCGATTCAGTCAGACTTTCAAAAGCAGATTGTACCCGACGAGACGCTGCTTTTTCAATACTCGGCCTTAGGATTTAATTCTCATAAAATCCATTTGGACCGAGATTATGCCCAAAAAGTGGAGGGCCTGCCCGATTTGGTAGTCAATGGCGGTTTGGCAACATTGCTATTAACGGAGTTTTTGAGGAATGAGGTAGGGCTTACACCAACCGCCATCAACGTAAAACACACTTCTCCCCTGTTTTGCGACCGTCCCATGACACTTGCTGCCGACCGTAAAGAAGCAGGTTGGCAACTTAGGATATATAATGATTTCAACGAACCGGCTGTAGAAATGGAGGCTAAAATAATGGAGGTATGATGACATTTGAACCACTGAAAGGCATTAAAATTCTGGATTTAACGGCGGTTGTCGTCGGTCCAGTAGCGACCTGGCGATTAGGTCAATACGGAGCAGAAATAATCAAGGTTGAAAATCCTGCGGGCGACCTCATGCGCGGTCTCGGCGGCCTCTCCCCGACGGGGCAACATTCGGGAGCATATTTACACCTCAATCGCGGTAAACGCAATATCTGCCTCGACCTCAAAAAGCAGGGCGGGATGGAAATTTGCCAAAAGTTGGTGGAGTGGAGTGATGTGATTGTTGCCAATATGCGTCCCGATGCGTTAGAGCGTTTGGGCCTGGATGCCAAAACCATCAGGGCCAAGTATCCCGAAAAAATTTATTGTTTGATCACTGGTTATGGCACCGATGGACCTTATTCGGGGCTACCTACGTACGACAGTGTTTTGCAGGGGGCTTCGGGTATTGCGGGGCTAACGATGGCGCGAGACGGTAAGCCCGCTTACGTACCGATGCTCATTTGTGACCATGTCGTTGGCGAAATTACGGCAGGGGCGGTGATGGCGGCCCTGATGCAGCGTCATACAACAGGACAGGGAGCCAGCCTTGAAATCCCCATGTTTGAAACCATGGCGGCTTTTGTGTTACAGGAGCATTTGGCCCAACAGAGTTTTGAGCCGTCGGTAGGCCCTGCGGGCGACCTTCGCCTGCTCAGTCCGCACAACAAGCCCGTGAAAACGAAGGATGGCTATATTTCATTTACCATCAATACAGATGTACAGGTAAAAGCCTTTTTGAAAATAACAGATAGAACAGAATTATTGAATGATGAAAGATTTCTGACGGTAGCAACCAGAGCAAAATTTGTTTCAGAATGGTTTGAAATTCGTGGAGCAGCTTTAGAAAACAAAACAACCGATGAGTGGCTTGAAGTTTTTAGAAAAGTGGATATACCTGCAATGCCTTGCCATACGCTCGAAACATTAACGAATGACCCACATTTAAAGGCAGTGGGGCTGATTAATTTTGAAAATCACCCCACTGAAGGTAAGACCGCAGTAATACGCTCAACTATTCAGGTGGATGGAGAATATCCTTCTGCACATTCTTATGCTGCACCATGTGGTTGGGATACGAAAGAAATTCTCCATGATTTAGGTTACTCAGGTGCAGAAATGGAAAGTTTAATTAATGAAAATGCGACTTTTCAATTTAAAACTGAGCAATAACAAATTACAAAGAAGCTTATGAAACAATCTTATATAATCGACACTATTCGTACACCCATTGGCAGTTTAGGTGGTAGTTTGTCCAGTATTCGTGCCGATGATTTGGCAGCTTTGCCGATAAAAGAGCTCATCAAAAGAAATCCAAATTTACCAACAGAGCTAATTGACGATGTGATATTGGGTTGTCATAATCAGGCTGGTGAAGATAACCGAAATGTGGCTCGCATGGCATTGTTATTAGCAGGCATACCGTACACCGTTCCTGGTGAAACTGTCAATCGTTTATGTTCCTCAGGAATGTCCGCCATTATTCATGCCAACAGAGCAATTAAAGCAGATGATGGCGATATTTTTATTGCAGGGGGAATGGAACATATGACTCGTGGACCTTGGGTGATTTCCAAGACTTCAAAACCTTTTGGTAATGATGCACAAATGTTTGATAGCAGTTTTGGATGGCGATTTATAAATTCACAAATGCATAAAATGTATGGTACAGATGCTATGGCTGTAACTGCTGAAAATTTAGCAGAAATGTATCATATTAGCCGTGAAGACCAAGATTTATTTGCGTTTCGTTCGCAACAAAAAGCCTTTTCTGCCCAGCAAAATGGCATTTTAGCCGATGAGATTGTAAAGGTAGAAATAGCTGATAAAAAAGGAAATATCACCGTTTTTGACAAAGATGAATTTATAAAAGGTAATACTACTCTTGAAATTCTTTCAAAGTTAAAACCCATTTTTAAGAACGAAAGCAGCACAGTAACCGCAGGGAACGCTTCTGGATTAAATGATGGAGCTGCTGCTATGTTGATAACTTCGGAGCAAGCTGTAAAAAACTACCATTTTATTCCCAAAGCAAGAATAGTTTCCTCAGCAGTAGTAGGTGTTAAACCTAAAATTATGGGAATTGGCCCCGTAGGAGCTACACAAAAGGCTTTAAAAAAGTCTGGTTTAAAGCTCGACCAAATAGATGTATTTGAATTTAATGAAGCTTTTGCCGCCCAATGTTTGGCTGTTACTCGCAACTTGGGAATTGCCGACGACGATGCAAGAGTAAACCCAAACGGAGGAGCAATTGCAATGGGGCATCCGCTCGGCATGTCAGGAACTCGGATTATTCAAGCAGCTGTAAATGAGCTAGTTCGTTCAAAGAAAAAGTATGCTCTCGCTTCCATGTGTGTTGGCGTAGGAATGGGTTATGCCGTAATTATTGAAAATTTTGCTAATTAAAATGATATGAAAAATATAACATCGGAAGTAAATATAAAATACAGTCTTTTACAACTTGAAAATAAGGTTTGTATCATCACAGGTGCGGCGTCATTGCGCAGTATTGGTTATGGAACGGCAGAGCTTTTTGCGGCTCATGGGGCAAAATTGGTGATTTTAGATGTCGTTATGAATGAGCAAATTGCTAAAGATTTGAAAAATCATATCGAAACTCAAGTTGGAAAAAGTGTCGAAATTTTTTGTCTAACGTGTGACATTAGAAATATAAATGATTGCGAAAATGCCATCGAAAAAAGTGTAGCCCATTTTGGCACAATCGATTGCTTAGTGAACTGCGCAGGCATTGTAAAATCGGAAGGAATGCTCTCGATTACTGAGCAGGATTACGATTTAATAATGGATGTAAACCTAAAGGGCACTTTCAATATTTGTAAATCTGTCTTGAAAGTTTTTGCAGAAAAACAAGCTGGTGTTATTATCAATTTGGCTTCCTTAGCAGGTCAAAGAGGCGGCGGGCTTGTAGGGGGAGCACATTATGCAGCATCAAAAGGCGGAGTCATCAGTTTGACCCGTTCCATTGCGCGAGAATTTGCCCCTTTGGGTATTCGTGCCAATGTGATTTGCCCGGCCATGATCGAAACCAGTATGTTGGATGGACTCACCGAAGCACAATTAAACGAAGTCATCTCGGCCATTCCTCTAAAACGAGTGGGTAAAACGATTGAATTAGCGGGAACCTGCTTATTTTTGGCTTCTGACCTTTCGGGATTCACTACCGGTGCCACTATAGATGTAAACGGTGGTATTCATATCCATTAACATCCTGTTTGGAATAAATGACAGAAGATATTCACTTAAATAATTCCGTTTTAAAAGTAAGCCATACGATAGTAAGTGAGAACAGGCCCACCCTTATTTTCCTGCATGATTCGTTAGGCTGTATTGAGTTGTGGCGCGATTTTCCTCAGCTCTTAGGCGAAGCAATCCACTGTAACGTACTTGTTTACGATCGGCAAGGCTACGGAAAATCTGAACCGTTCAGCAGTGTAGACAGAGAGAATGATTATTTGGAAGTAGAAGCCGATGTATTGAACTTACTGATGGAAAAGCTTTCCATTAAAACCGTCTTTTTATTCGGGCACAGCGACGGAGGTTCGATTGCGTTGATTGCAGCCGCCAAATACCCGAAGAAAATCAAAGGCGTGATTACCGAAGGTGCACATATTTTTGTAGAAGGCATCACCTTGCAAGGCATCAAAGTCGCCGTAGAAGCCTATCGTACAACGAATCTCCCTGAAAAATTGGCAAAATATCACGGTAACAAAACAGAGGCTGTATTTTGGGCATGGGCAAACACGTGGCTGAGCGAGGACTTTAAATCATGGACCATTGAACATTTTTTGCCATACATCCAGTGTCCAGTTTTGGTAATTCAGGGCGAGGAAGATGAATATGGCAGTTTGGCACAAGTGGAGGGCATTATTAGTCAAATTACCAGTGAAACTCAAAAATATATTATCCCATCGATTGGACATACTCCCCATAAAGAAGCAAAAGAATTGGTTTTGGCAAAAACAGTAAAGTTTGTCAATCAAATCTAACCTGTTTTCGCCTTTGAAGATGAAAAATCAGCAAATACATTGTTTCTAAAAACTCTTCTGTTAAACTGTCTTAGGAATTTTCTTAAACTATCTTAAGGGTATTTCTTAAGATAGTTTATTGGTGGCTGCGGCAATTGGTCGGACCTTTGCAGTATCAATTTTAGGGATATTAAAACCTGTTATCAACACCTGATTTTTCCATGAAAGCTGCTGTAATATACCAACCAGGCGGACCAGAGAAACTCCGATTGGAAGAACGGCCGATTCCCCAAACCAAACTCGGAACGGTATTGGTAAAAGTAAAAGCCTTTGGCCTGAACAGGTCTGAACTTATGACCCGAAAAGGATATTCTCCCAATGTGGTCTTTCCGAGAATATTGGGCATAGAATGTGTAGGTGAAGTGGTACATGACCCCTCTGGTAACTTACAACCTGGACAACAGGTTGCTGCCTGTATGAGTGGTATGGGTAGAGCGTATGACGGCAGCTATGCAGAATATACGTTGCTCCCTTCAGATATCTTGTATCCCTTTACCAGCAACTTACCATGGGCTACACTCGGGGCATTGCCCGAAATGTTTCAAACAGTGTACGGCTCACTGTTTTTGGCGCTGGATGTAAAAAAGGGCGAAACCCTGCTGATAAGGGGTGGAACATCTTCCATCGGGCTGCTCGCCCTGCAACTGGCCAAAAATGCGGGCCTGAATGTGATTGCTACAACCCGTAATCCCGATAAAAAACAGTTATTGCTTGATCTCAATGCCGACGATGTATGGATCGACAACGGCAAACTGCTGCAAAGAACAGAGCAATATTCCGAATATGTAGACAAGATATTAGAGCTGGTTGGCACCAATACGTTAAAAGATTCACTTGCCTGTGTGAGAATGGGCGGCACGGTATGCATGACTGGAATGCTCTCCGAGCAATGGAGTATTGTTGATTTTGCACCAATGGAATATATCCTAGCTACGACAAAGCTGACAGTGTACGACAGTGGACAAATCCGAGTTGGCGAAGAACATTTTCGTGCCTTTATCAAGGATATAGAAGCCGGGAAAGTCAAGCCCCCCATCTGTAAGACATTTACCTTGGATTCCATTACAGAAGCGCACCAGCTCATGGACAGCAATAAGGCGAACGGAAAGATTGTCGTGCTTACAAATGAATAAGCGTACTGTTTAAACAAACGAAAATGAAGGATACACAGGATACCTTTGTTCAAAAAACAAACGCCCAGGTAGCTGATGATAAATTCTACTGGGAAGTTTTGGAAGGCTTAACTAAAAAACAAAAGTCTCTCCCTTCAAAATATTTCTACGACGCCAAAGGGGATCGCTTGTTTCAACAAATCATGGAATGTCCAGAATATTATCTGACTCGTTGTGAACTGGAAATTTTCACCGATCGTACTGCTGATTTGGCAGCAGCAATTGGTTTTAATCATGAACCGTTTGACATCATTGAATTGGGGGCTGGAGATGGTACCAAAACCATATATCTGTTGGAATATTTAGCAAACCATCATACTGATTTTCGTTATTTGCCAGTTGATATTTCGGCTAATATTCTCACTGAACTGGAACTTCTAGTGCACGCGCGTTTACCAAAAGTGAACATTCAAATGCTGGCAGGAGAATACCTTGATATGATTTCAGAAGCTAGAATGCTATCCGACCGACGAAAAGTAATTCTTTTTTTGGGGGGAAATATCGGCAACCTTACTCCAAATGAAGCCGGCGATTTTTACAGGGAAATTGGTCGACAATTGCAGCCGGGAGACAGTATGGTAACCGGCTTTGACCTGATGAAAAATCCGCACATCGTCAAAGCGGCCTACGATGATGCCAGAGGTATTACCAAAGCATTTAATTTGAATTTGTTACACCGTATCAATAAAGAATTGGGTGCAGATTTTGACGTAAATCTATTTGAGCATTACTGTAGCTATAACCCAGAAAATGGTGCCTGCAAGAGCTATTTGGTATCAACGGTGCAACAGAAAGTGAATTTGCAGGGTACCGTTGTACATTTTGAAGAAGGAGAAACTATATTGATGGAGATTTCGCAAAAATATTCTCCGGAGAGTATTATAGCTTTGGCGGCCTCTGGCGGATTTGAAGTGGTTGCCAGCCTCAAGGATAAAAAAGGATGGTTCACCGACTCTGTATGGCGTTTAGCCGAACAATAAGCGGTTAATTAAATATGCATCAATGATAAAGGCCCGGAACTTGACCAAAACGTTTAATGACCACCGTGTGGTCAATGATATTTCGTTTGAGCTGGCGGAAGGCCAAACCATGGTGTTTTTGGGCACAAGCGGTTGCGGCAAAACCACCACGCTGCGAATGCTTAACCAGTTGATAAACCCTTCTTCAGGAAGTGTATATATCAATGGAAATGATATCCGTGAACAGGTTCCTGAACAATTACGTCGCAGCATGGGCTACGTATTACAGCACAATAGTCTTTTTCCGCATTATTCTGTTTTGGAGAATATAGCGGTTGTGCCGCAATTGTTAAAATGGGATAAGCGGCTGATACGCAACCGAGCAATTGAACTGATGGAAAAATTACACCTTCCTGAAAAATTGCTAAGCGCCTATCCCCGTCAACTAAGCGGTGGCGAAGCCCAGCGGGTAAATATCGCCCGGGCATTGGTAGCCAAACCGCCCATTCTGCTGATGGACGAACCTTTCAGCGCCTTAGATACTATTACCCGACTTGCCATTCGGCAGGAGTTTGCCGCATTGGATGAGTTAAAGGACAAAACGATCGTGATGGTTACCCATGATGTGCAGGAAGCGTTTGAAATGGCCAACATTATTTGCCTGATGGATAAAGGAAGAATTATTCAACAAGGGAAACCCGCTGATTTGCTGTTTCATCCGACCCATGATTTTGTTAGGGATTTTTTATCTGATTCCTTTCTGCAATTGGCGCTTACCGTTACCCATCTTGAGGCGGTATGGCCCTATCTGACAGCGGCTGTGAGTACCCATTCTGTCCAAATAAACCTCTCTGTAAATGCAACGATAGCGAAAGCATTTAACGCTGTAAAAGATAAAAACAATTGGGATGCGGTAATTGCCATAACCAATGGAACGGAACGGAAAACCACGGATTGGGCCGGTTTGTTGCAAGCCTATGCACAATACAAAAAAAAGCGTCTATGATCGAATCACAAAGTTTATGGGCTTTTATCGCATCCCTATGGCAAAAGCTGCTGGAACAAACCCTCCAGCACTTAGGACTTACTTTTATGGCTTTGATCATTGCCATTGCCGTCGGTTTGCCACTGGGCATTTTTATTACTAAACAAAAGAAATGGGCCACTCCTATTTTGGGAATTGCCGGAATATTACAAACCATCCCGTCCATTGCATTATTAGGCTTTCTCATTCCCCTGCTGGGCATCGGGGCGAAGCCTGCCATTACTGCTTTGTTTCTATATGCCCTGCTCCCTATCATTCGGAACACCTATACCGGCATTACTATCGTAGATGCCGAAATCAAAGAAGCGGCTAAAGGATTAGGAATGACCTCAGTGCAAATACTCACCAAAATTGAGCTGCCTCTGGCCGTACCGGTCATACTGGCGGGCATACGTACTGCGGCCATCATCAATGTGGGAGTGGCTACACTGGCAGCTTACATTGCTGCGGGCGGTTTGGGAGAGTATATTTTCGGAGGCATTGCCCTCAATAATACCAATATGATTTTGGCCGGGGCGCTGCCGGCAGCCCTATTGGCCTTACTGCTGGATGGCTTTTTTTATCTGTTGCAGAAAATACAAATCACTAAACGGAGTATTTACAGCATTGTTTCTGGGGCAATCATGGTCATTGCCTTGGTTTCTTTCCAAAACATTCATTCTGCCGAGGGCTTATTAGCCGGCTTTGAGCCTGAGTTTATGGGTAGACAGGATGGCTATCTCGGGCTTAAATCAGTATATAATTTCAAAATGCGTACCGTCGTCATTGGTGATGCGGTAATGTATGGTGCCCTGAACGAACACAAATTGGATGTCATTGGCGGTTACAGCACCGACGGTCGGCTAAAAGCATTTGGCCTGAGAACCCTAAAGGATGATAAACATATTTTTCCGCCTTATTATGCGGCTCCGTTGGTACGTACCTCAAAACTGAAAAGCTATCTGGAACTGAATACCGTACTGAATCTGCTCGCCGGAAAAATCAACGATTCCGTTATGACAGAATTGAACTATAAAGCAGATTTCCTGAAGCAATCGCCGGAACGGGTTGCCAAGGATTTCCTTTTGCAGCAGGGATTGTGGAAAGAACCGCAACCGACCACTGCGGGAAGCTTTGTGATCGGTTCCAAAATATTTACGGAACAATATATTTTGGCCCAATTGTATGCAATGTTGGTGGCAGGGTATACTCATTTGAAACCTGAAATGAAAACTGGTCTTGGCGGCACCAAAATCTGTTATGATGCACTCCGAAATGGCAATATAGACATGTATCCTGAATACACTGGTACGGGCCTGCTGGTCATACTGAATCCTACACAAAGCGTACTTAACCGCCTCAACGGAAACAGAGACAGTGTGTATCGTTATGTAGAAGAAAATTTCCGCAAAACCCAACAGTTGACCTGGCTCAAACCCATTGGGTTTAACAATACCTATGCACTGATGATGCGGGAAAAAGATGCCGCACGGCTGAACATTACCACTATATCACAATTGAATAAAGTTAACTGAAGACGATGACCTTATCAGAGCAATATCACAGTGTGCGCCAACAATCTGAGCTGCTTTGTGCTCCCTTGCAAAAAGAAGACTATGTTGTGCAACCGGTGGTCGATGTCAGCCCGCCCAAATGGCATCTTGGTCATACAACGTGGTTTTTTGAAACCTTCCTTTTAAAAACGTATCTGAAGGGATATAAGGAATTTGATCCCATGTACAACTATGTGTTTAACAGCTATTACGAAACCGTAGGAGCACGGGTAATCCGCACGGATCGGGGGAACCTGAGCCGTCCATCGGTGGAGGATGTCTATCGTTATCGGCGTTATGTGGATGAACAGATGATGAATTTGCTCTCCGGCAATGAGCCTGATACAGAGTTAAAGGAATTGATTATTCTTGGCCTGAACCATGAACAGCAGCATCAGGAATTATTGCTTACAGACATCAAGTACATTCTGGGGCACAATCCGCTGTTTCCGGTGTATTCCGACGAGTTCACGGAATCTATGGCCGAGGAAGCCGATGAACCGTTTCATCAAATCGCGGAAGGTATATATGAGATCGGGTTTAGCGGTGAAGGCTTTTCATTTGACAATGAGAGTGGCCGACACAGGGTCTGGTTGGATAGCTATAAGATTTCGACCACCTTAGTGACCAATGGAGAATACCTTGAATTTATAGAATCAGGCGGTTATAGACAATTTCAATTTTGGCACGCAGAAGGTTGGGATTGGGTAAACCGAAACAATATACAGACTCCGCTTTATTGGCATTTGGTGGAGGGACAGTGGGTACATTATACCTTAGCGGGAACGGCTCCCATTGCGGCGAATATGCCTCTGGCCCACATTAGCTACTATGAAGCCGCTGCATTTGCCAACTGGAAAAACAGGCGTCTGCCTACCGAAGCAGAATGGGAAGTTGCGTCGGATGCGCTGGGTTGGGGGCAACGTTGGGAGTGGACCAACAGTGCCTATCTTCCTTACCCCGGTTTCAAAATCGCACCAGGTGCCTTGGGCGAGTATAACGGAAAGTTCATGGTGAATCAAATGGTTTTGCGGGGTGCGTCGGTGGCCACTCACAAAGAACATAGCCGCAATACGTACCGAAATTTCTTTCATCCTCATCTTCGCTGGCAATATACCGGCATCAGACTGGTACAATAATCTCGGTAAGAGATAAACTTAATCAATCCGACCGTTAGGAATGCACCAGTTGGCTTTCTCAAACTCACTTCAAACAGTAATTTTAAACAAAAGATAAATAAAATGGATAATACAATTGAACAGGTTTTGATGCATCACCTGACCGCATTCGGTAACAATGACCTGAATGAAATTTTAACAGATTACACCGATGAATCAGTAATTATGACCATCAACGGCACCGTTACAGGTCTGTCAGCAATCCGTAATTTTTTTGAGGATTTCTTTGCCGCAATACCTACCGGCTCTTCTTTCGGGATGGAACAAAAAATCCTCGTTGGAAACATCGCATATATTGTTTGGAACAGTGAAACTGATGCAACAAGATTCCCCATGGGTACAGATACCTTCGTATTTGACGGAGGCAAGATTAAATACCATACAGTAACCGATTACAGAGTAAAAAAATGAAAGTAAAGCGCCGGTAGTTTTGTTACGGCTTAGCTTGGGAAAGTCTTACAAAACGCCGGTTGCCCAATTAGAGTTAATTATGTCCCAAGTAATGAAGGAAGCCTTATATTCGGTTTTTTTTTGACCTGCAAACTGCCTGGGATCAATGTTTTGGATCATTGCTCTACTCAACATAAAATTCATTAGAAAACAGTATGTATATCCCTGAAATAGCTTGACACTAACCTGTAAAGTTATGAAAGTGAGGAGTTTTACAATTTAGACTTAAAATTGTAAAACTATGTCCATACACATGAATCATTTAAGTTTTCCATCATTGAGTTGTGTTACCGCCGCTACCTTTCATTAATTCTGACTTTGTTATTCCCAAATACTAAATTGACTTTCTGTCAAATTTTAGTCAGCATTAGTCAAAGGGAAGATAAAATAGTTAATACATATTTATGGCTTTATGTAAAACCATAAATATGTATTAACCTACCCCAACCACCCTGTAAGCCTTAATTTGGACTTTAATTCTGCTTCTTTTAGCTCAAAATCTTTATTGACAACAGAAAATCGCTCGGGGAATTTTTGCATTGCTTTCATAAAAATAAGGGTTTGAACATGCTCTCTGTTCAGATTTTCTGCATCGTCTTTTTTTCTATCCCAATCTCTACTGTACTTTACCCCCTCAATGATTTGTTGGCGTGTTTCAGGTGTTTGCTCAAAAATCTCCGCAACTATCAACTTTTGCTTTTCGTAGTGGTCAATTCTAAGATTTTCCAACTCGTACTCCAGTGCCACTCTTTCATTTGCCTTTTGTTGTTGCTGCGCTGCTATTTTAGTTCGGTTTTGCCGCTTTACCTCAATGGGGTCTATGATTCCTTTTGTCGAAATCATCTTTGCCATGTATGCAGGAATATTTTTAATTTTCTCGCCTGCTTTTATTCTATTGAGTGTATAAACAATTCCCGTTTTTACGTCATCGTATGTATATTTTAACAACCACTGCTGCAATGTCTGGTCAGGGATTAAATCAGCTGTTAAGATTGAAAGCTCATTTAGAGCCGTTCCTTTTTCAGTTGAAAACAAGGGCAGATCGGGCAGTTGCTTCCTTTCAGGCAGATGTGTCAGTATATTGAACTTTATCTTTACAACTTTCCTACCCTGCTTTATTTCTTCAAATGAAAATTTAATGTCGGTGTCTCGGTTTGCATTCAAATCTTCCTGTGCTTTTAGAATTACTTTGTCTTTGAAGTGACCATACAAAGCGTATTCATCGGCAGCAATCCCTAAGATTAATTTCAGCTCATCAATATCAAAGGTACGACTGCCTATTTTTTCGTACTGCTTCAACAACTCATAAATCCGTATCGAATGAACGCTTTTTATGGAAAGTATACTCCTGATATCGTATATCAGGTATCTGGCTTTGAGCTCCAATAAAAAAGGTTTTAGTCGCGGTTCAAATGTCACCCAAATGCTTTTCTCTGTATCTTTTTTAGCTCTTTCGTCAATCACTCTTTCAATACCAGTGAATAGTGGAATGGTAAGCTCGGTTTTAAAACCATCTCTTTCGCTCTGTATCGCAATGATTTTCTTTTGGAGTCCAAGGGCTGCTTCCCTTAAAAACTGATAAATCTCCCCTCCCTTACTCAATCCAAATTCATCAATTACTTGTCCTACATTGATTTTATACTCTTTGAAATCGGCATCGGAAGGATGTATCATTGATAAAGTAATGGCAAAGATTCGGGTCTCCCAAATATCAAACTTGTATCTTGCCTCTACTAATTCATTGGCTTTTTTAATAAATCTAACGTCTTCTTTGACATACTCTTTCCTGATTTTTTTTGACATAACATATTATTTATTAATGTATAACGATGCAAATTAAGAATAACTATCACTAATATAAAATCAAGTGATAGTTATTCTGTGATATTTTATGGTTAGTAATTTTTTTCGTAGTAATGGTGATAGTTAGCTTACAATCATTGATCTATAAAGTTATCCACATTCCAATTTTGTGGATAACTTTATTTTCGTAGTAATGGTGATAATAGTTCGTAGTAATGGTGATAGTTAACGTAGTAATGGTGATAATAGATTTGACATTTTCGTAGTAATGGTGATAGTTAACGTAGTAATGGTGATAATAGATTCTACATAACTCTGTAAATCAGTAGGTTATGAGGGCCGAAAGTATTACATATTGTTATTTATACATTATTTAAAACAACACAGAAGCTGTTGTTTTTTTATTTTTAAAAAAAGGAAAGAAAAAACGTTTTCTAAATGAGATTTACATTTGTTTTTAAAAATTCCGCAAATGCCGATTTCGTAGTAATGGTGATAGTTCGTACAAAAAATCGTAGTAATGGTGATAATAACGCCTGTTGTTAATTTTGAATAAAAATTGATGTAATACCAGATTTATGTATTTATGGCATTGTGTATTTACATAATTACGGGTACGATTGAATAATTATTCACTTAGCTTGTGCTTTTGGGCGTATTCTTCTAAGGCTTCTACAAAAAGGGCCTTTATTTTTTTCTTTCTCTTAAAGCCCAGCTCTTTTATGGTGTCCATTAATTCTGTAGGAATATGAACCGTAAATTTAGTCTCGTCTACTTTGAGAGTCTTGTCAGCTTCAGATTTGCTTCGATTCTGTATAGGCGTAATTTCCTGTAACGGAGTAGTGTCTTCTTTGTCTTTTAATTTGCCGCCCAAGGTGGCCAGTTGATTTTTGAAATTGTCCTTTTTCATACTGATGATGTATTTATGGTATTACATATTTATGTAATTATGTCTTTATGTAAAATTTTACAAGTACTCCAAAATCTCTTTTGTCAGGTTAAATATCTCCTGCTGGGCTTTATCATCTTCCGTTTCAAAAACGCCGCCTGTAATTGGTGAACGGGCATAGCTTACTCTCTGTGAAATCATCGTGTCTAAGATCGGCATTTCGTACTGTTCCAGAAGTTGTTTAATATCATCCGTCAGGCTGGTACGGTGTTGGATCATATTCAGTACGATGGCGGCCTTTAGGTTGGGGCGTTTCGCCTGTGCCTGTTTCAGTAAAGCAATGGTGGCCTTGATCGCCATTACGTCCAATACACCCGCTTTGGTTGGCACCAAAACGAAATCGGATAGTTGAAAAAACTCGGGTAGTTTATTGCTCAAATACGGCGGTGTATCAATAATGGCTACATCGTAATTCTTTCCTGCATTCACAATCTCATCAATCGGTAAAAGGTCGATTCCTTTTAAGCCGACTAACTCGCCTAATCCTGAAATACTCCCTTGGGGGTCGCTGTCTAATATGGCTACTCGTACAGAGTTTTGTAAACAGTATCCAAGATTTAGGGCAAGGGTAGTTTTACCAACTCCTCCTTTTTGATGCGCTATGGTAATGATTTTCATGTATTAATTGTTGTGTTTTCTTTTCCAAATGTAATACATAATTATGTAAAACCATATTTACATACTAACATATTTATGGCAATATGTAATTTGAACGTTTTGAGATATAATAGATCATTGATTAACAAGTGATGATATACTTTATTATTTTATGGTTTTATAACGTATTTATATCGTTTTTGTATTGGTTTACAATAAATACTCTTTCATTTTAGCCACTAAAGTATTCATAGAACCATACCCTAATAATTGAATCGCTTTACGCTTATTACCGTTTACCAATTGTAATACTTTTTGAAGATGTGCCTTTTCAACATCCTTCCAATACAAGCTTTCTTTCGTAGCAGCACGAAAAAACCGTTCAGGTAAATCTTGCGCTGTCACCTGTTCATCACAGAATACATACCAACCCGAGACCATATTTTCAAGCTCACGCACATTGCCAGGAAAAGAATACACTGACAGTTTTTCCAATACTTCCTTTGAAAGGATTAACGGCTTTTTTCTGGCAAACTCCTTTGCTTTGGTTTTCAGAAAGAAATGCAATAAAGCTTCGGTATCGGCCTTTCCTCTTTCTGATAAACTCGGAAGTAGTATCTCTGCCACCGTAAGACGGTAGTACAAATCCCAACGGAACGTTCCTTTTTCACAACATTCATGCAGATTACGGTGAGTAGCGGCGATGACTCGTACATTTACTTTTCTGGCTTTACCGCCGATTGGCATGATTTCTTTTTCCTGCAACACCCGCAACAAAGTCTGCTGCATGTAAGAAGAAATATCACCGATTTCATCCAAAAA